>NZ_JAKLTP010000010.1:0-135347 GCF_022012365.1 Acinetobacter sp. SM34
AAGTTTAAATTAACAACAATTTTGATTTAAATTTATAAATAACGTCTTTTCAATCCATTTTACCTCTCTGATTTTTTATCTTTTTTATTTTCTCACATCAACTGCACTGGAGTTATTAGAACGATCAGCATTCCTATCGACTTAAAAATTTATAAGGTATAAACAAAAGATAGGAGAGATAGAGAAAAGAATTAAGCTAGAAATGAAACCCACCTTTTCCAGTAATAATGCGATTTGCTAATTTTTAATACTCCTTTTAAGCAAAATTTTAATTCTTTGGCTTATTTTCAAGTTTTATATTTCAAGAGAGCTCATTAAATTATTTGAATATCGAGAGCAGGATTAATAAATACGATTCAAGCCATGTTGAATGTTGAATGTTGAATGTTGAATGTTGAATGTTGAATGTTGAATGTTGAATGTTGAATGTTGAATGTTGAATGTTGAATGTTGAATGTTGAATGTTGAATGTTGAATGTTGAATGTTATTATTAAATTTCAGGCATAAAAAAACCGCATTTAAGCGGATCATTTATTTTTAAGTTTAAACTTAAAATGGTCGGAGCAGTAGGATTCGAACCTACGACCCTCTGGTCCCAAACCAGATGCGCTACCAAGCTGCGCCATACTCCGAAATTGGGGTGAATGATGGGATTCGAACCCACGACAACCGGAATCACAATCCGGGGCTCTACCAACTGAGCTACATCCACCGTTACAACATTTTGGCTCTATAATACCAGACTACCAAATGGTGCGCCTGACAGGATTCGAACCTGTGACCATCCGCTTAGAAGGCGGATGCTCTATCCAACTGAGCTACAGGCGCATGACCGATGATAAAAATATCATGCGATACTCGCCTTGAAGAATTGGTCGGAGCAGTAGGATTCGAACCTACGACCCTCTGGTCCCAAACCAGATGCGCTACCAAGCTGCGCCATACTCCGATTCATCTCAGCTTTTAGTGTATCGCACATCGTGCGGTACGGGGTGCATTTTAGGCGTGACGCATAGAGACGTCAACACCTATATTCAAAAAAACCTAAAAAATCACTTCAACCGCTTATTTATCAAGCATTTTAGGTAATTTTTGATCAAAATTAACGTTTTAGACCAGCACTAAAGCTCAACATACGATCAAGTGGCAATTTAGCGCGGTCAGCAAGAGTAGGATCAACGTGTATTTCTTGATCACCCTTTTGTAAAACCTCTAAAATTCCATCTAATTCGTTCATGGCCATCCATGGACAATGAGCACATGAACGACACGTTGCCCCCTCACCTGCCGTTGGTGCTTCAATCAAAATCTTGTTTGGCACAGCTTGTTGCATCTTGTAGAAGATGCCACGGTCGGTTGCCACAATCAAACGCTCATTTGGCAGTGTTTGTGCAGCTTTAATCAGTTGCGAGGTACTTCCCACCGCATCAGCAATATCCACCACCGACTCAGGTGATTCCGGATGAACCAAAACAGCTGCATCTGGATAGAGTGCTTTCATATTGGCAATACCACGTGCACGAAATTCTTCATGCACAATACAAGCTCCATCCCAAAGCAACATGTCTGCACCGGTTTTCTTTTGGATGTAACGTCCCAGATGCTGGTCGGGTGCCCAAATAATCTTTTCACCTAGGCTATCGAGATGTTCAATAATCTCGACTGCACAGCTTGATGTCACCACCCAGTCTGCACGCGCCTTGACTGCAGCGGAGGTATTAGCATAGACCACCACGGTATGATCAGGGTGCGCATCGCAAAATGCAGTAAACTCATCTACCGGACAGCCCAAATCTAAAGAACAGGTCGCTTCCAGGGTTGGCATAAGCACGGTTTTTTCAGGAGAAAGTATTTTTGCTGTTTCTCCCATAAACTTCACCCCAGCAACCACCAAAGTTGAAGCAGGATGGTCACGACCAAAGCGTGCCATTTCTAATGAGTCAGAAACACAGCCGCCAGATAGCTCTGCAATCTCCTGTACTTCAGGATCGCAATAGTAGTGGGCGACAAGGACAGCATCACGTTTTTTGAGTTCTGCCAGAATTTGTGCAAATTTTTCCTGTTTGACCTCATCACTTAAATGAATATCTTTAGGTTCACCCAATCGATCTAAATGCGCCTGCACAATCGATTTAGCCTCATTGGCAATTAAATTGGTCGCATTACTCATAACGTGTTCTCTATCCTTTAAACTTGCTTCTCACAAGTCATTCAACCCACTTACCAGTCAGAATAGCATTATGCTTTTTGACCAGTCATTAAAAACTTTACCTTATAAAAAAGCCTCACTACGGAGGCTTTTTTCATTCAACTCAACTTAAGAACGGTAATCTGCATTGATCTTGACATAGTCATAAGACAGATCACAGGTATAGACGGTATCTTTCGCCTGTCCTCGTCCCAAATCAACCCGAATGGTCAACTCAGCCTGAGACATCACGCGCGCGCCAGCTTCTTCCGTATAGTCCGCTGCTGCACCACCATCTTTGCAGATCTGTACATCATCCAACCAAACCTGAATTTTTTCAACGTCTAAATTTTTAACGCCCGCATAACCAATTGCTGCAAGGATACGCCCCCAGTTCGGATCTGAGGCGAAAATTGCAGTCTTCACCAATGGTGAATGAGCAATACTATAGGCAATATCGCAACATTCCTGGGTATCTGCACCACCTTCAACCGCAACGGTAATGAATTTGGTTGCACCTTCACCATCACGTACAATTAGTTGTGCCAAACGTTTCATGACACGTGTCAACACATCTAGAACAATGGTGTAACGTGAATCATCAGTTGAAGTAATTTCTTTACCACCTGCCTGTCCAGTAGCGACAAAAATACATGAGTCATTGGTTGAGGTATCACCATCTATCGTAATACGGTTAAATGATACATTTACAGTGGTTTTTAATAACTGCTGCACCAGTTCACGACTGATCGGTGCATCGGTCGCGACATAGCTGAGCATAGTGGCCATATTGGGACGAATCATGCCGGCACCTTTGGAAATACCGGTCATGGTATAAGCCACGCCATCCATCTCAAACTGTTCTGACGCCCCTTTAGGCAGCGTATCCGTCGTCATGATGCCTTTTGCTGCATCCAGCCAAGCATCTTCTTTTAATGAATCCAGTGCAGGCTGCAAACCATTGACCAGACGTTCAATAGGCAATTGCTCGCCAATGACCCCGGTAGAAAAAGGTAAAATTTCGCTGGTCAATACACCCGCCAGTTCAGCCAGTTTTACACACGTCGCCTGCGCATTTACCATACCGATTTTCCCGGTACCTGCATTGGCATTACCGGTATTAATGACTAGATAGCGTGGATTAGTGATTTGCAAATGAGCTTTACACACATGTACCGGTGCTGCACAGAATGCATTTTGGGTAAATACACCGGCAACGTTTGAACCTTCAGCAAATTCAAAAATAACGAGGTCACGTCGGTTCTGATAACGCACATAAGCTTCAGCTGAACCAATTTTTACACCTTTAACCACATGCATCTGTGGCATTGTTAAGTCGCCCACCGCCATTTTTAAACTTCCAAATAAGTTCGTGATAAAAAGACAGCTTAGTAGAAATTCAGTAAAAAATCGAGCAGAACACTTTGTTTGATTTATTTTTTATCAGTTTGCTATTTTCAGGCCCAAAAAAACCAGTCCGTAGACTGGTTTTAGCAATACATTCGATTTAGTTGGATGCCAACTGAATCGATTCCGACAATAGCGCCTGTTTGGCTTTTTCCTGACTTGCAGCAGATAAAGCCGGATTTGAAGCCACAATGCGGTTTGCATTCGCTGCATTTGCCGGTGTGATGGCTGCAGTTTTTAACACCACTGGACGTTGCTGCGGATTAGCAAAGGTATAGCGAATTCCGGTACGTGGACTCATAACCGTAGTGTTGTCATCTTTAACAGCATTTGCCGCTGTGTTTTTTGCTGGCTCATTTGCAAAAGCCAAACCTGGAATAGCTAAAGCTAAAATCATCAATGGTTGTAATACTTTTTTCATTGTCTTTTCCGCTTCTCAATGTTCATCAATATGCACTAAATACCACTTAATTCAGCTCTCTGCAAACATATTCACATCTTGCAAAAATAAACCCTATATTTTGCTGCAATAAAAAAACCACTTTATCTATTCAAATCCAAAGGAAAAGAAATAGATAAAGTGGCTGCATGTTTTAGATAAAATTAAATTTTACCGTGACATTGCTTGTATTTTAAACCTGAACCACATGGGCAAGATGCATTACGGCTTGTAGGCGGCTCAAATATTTGCCCTGCTGGATTAAAGCCAGACTCCACTTCAACAATTTCAGTACCGCTTAAATCGCCGGCTAACAAATTATCAAACTCAGCATGAGAAAGATTCAATTGCATGGCTTCAGCTTGAGCCTGCTTTTGTGCTTCCATTTCAGCCAGTTCTTCAGCTGTAGGAACATGAACACGTGAAAGATCTGTAATCACATCTGACTTGATCACGGCAAGCATATTTACAAACAGATTAAAGGCTTCTTTCTTGTATTCCTGTTCAGGGTTCTTTTGTGCATAACCACGCAAGTGAATGCCCTGACGCAAGTAATCCATGGCAGCCAAATGATCTTTCCAATGGCGATCCAAAGCACTTAACATGAAATGACGTTCCAGCATGGCTGCTGACTCATCACCCATCTGTTCACGGCGAGTGCGATAGCGTTGTACGATTTCATCAGAAATACGTTCTACCAGAGCTTCTTCATCTAAACGACGGTCTTGTTCCAGCCATTGATTGACCGGTAAATCAATACCTAAATCCTCACGCAATGCACGTTCCAGACCATCGATATCCCATTGGTCATGAATGGATTCCGGCGGAATATAATTTTCAATTACACCTTTAATCACTTCGTGATGCATTTCTTCAATGTAATCTTGTAGCGTACTTTCAGCCAGCACTTCATCACGTTGTGAATAAATGATCTTACGTTGTTCGTTATTCACATCATCGTATTTCAACAAATTCTTACGAATATCGAAGTTACGTGCTTCTACTTTACGTTGTGCATTTTCAATCGAACGCGACACCATTTTGTGTTCAATGGCTTCATCTTCCTGCAAGCCCATTGCCCGCATCATGCCCACAACGCGGTCGCCGGCAAAAATACGCATCAAGTCATCTTCAAGTGACAAATAGAAACGTGAAACACCCGGGTCACCCTGACGACCGGCACGACCACGCAGCTGGTTATCGATACGGCGCGACTCATGACGCTCTGAACCAATGATATGCAAGCCGCCAGAAGCCAATACCATTTCATGGTTTTGTTCCCATTCAGCCCTTAAGCGTGCTTCATCTTCAGGCGTTGGGTTTTCAATGTGAGCCAGTTTGGCTTTCCAGTTACCACCTAGCAAAATATCGGTACCACGACCTGCCATGTTAGTTGCAATGGTCACGGCGCGCGGTGAGCCTGCTTGAGCAATAATGTCTGCTTCACGCTCATGCTGCTTCGCATTTAGTACTTCATGCGTAATACCCGCTTCTTTCAATTTTTCAGAAAGAATTTCAGAAGCTTCAATCGTTGCCGTACCAATCAGGATCGGTGCAACACCGTCTTCATGCACCCGCTGAATTTCTTGAATGATGGCGTTATATTTACCATTACGGTTTAAATAAATAAGATCGTTTTCATCTTTACGGATCATTGGTCGGTGGGTTGGAATAAGTACTACATCCAAACCATAAATCTCTTTCATTTCCGCAGCTTCGGTATCGGCTGTACCAGTCATACCAGAAAGCTTTTTGTAAAGACGGAAATAGTTCTGGAAAGTCGTGGTTGCCAAAGTCTGGTTTTCAGGCTGAATTTCCAGACCTTCTTTCGCTTCAACTGCTTGGTGCAAACCTTCGGACCAGCGACGACCTGGCATGGTACGACCGGTGTTTTCATCAACAATAATCACTTCGCCATCATGAATGATGTACTGAACATTACGTTGATAAAGATAGTGTGCACGAATAGCAGCCGAAACATGATGAACCAGGTTCAAGTTAGATGGTGAATACAAGCTCTCACCTGCAGCCAGCAAACCCATCTCAATCAATTGATCTTCTACGGTTTCATAACCAACTTCAGTCATTTCAACCTGACGTTGCTTTTCATCAATCCAGAAATGACCGCCATCCGGCACTTTTTCTTCTTTTTGCGCACGAAGTTTTGGCGGGATGCTATTGATTGCTGCATACAATTGTGAAGAGTCATCACTTTGACCAGAAATGATCAATGGTGTACGTGCCTCATCAATCAGGATCGAATCGACCTCATCAATAATGGCATAGGTTAGGCCACGTTGTTTTTTCTCGGCTTGAGAAAAAACCATGTTGTCACGCAGATAATCGAAACCAAATTCGTTGTTGGTACCGTAAGTAATATCGGCACGGTAGGCTTCAGCTTTCTCTGTTGGATCTTGCATGGAATAAATAATACCAATGCTCAGACCCAAGAATTCGAATAAGGGACGGTTTAATTCCGCATCACGCTGTGCCAAATAATCGTTCACAGTGATGACATGTACACCCTGTCCGCTAATAGCATTCAGATAGCAAGCCAAAGTACCCATCAGGGTTTTACCTTCACCGGTACGCATTTCTGCAATTTTACCTTCGTGAAGGGTAATACCACCAATCAACTGAACATCGTAATGACGCATTCCCATGATTCGCTTTGCCGCTTCACGACAAACAGCAAATGCTTCAGGTAATAATTTATCCAGGCTTTCGCCCTTGTTATATCGTTGTTTGAATTCTTCAGTTTTTGCAGATAAGTCTGCATCGCTTAGTGCAGATATCGTCGGCTCGAGCGCATTAATCTTATCTACGATTTTACGCATGCGTTTGAGTTCGCGCTCATTTTTGGTACCGAAGATTCCTCCGATCAGACTTGCCAACATGAATAGACTCTCTAAATCTTGCTTGTCGAATGAATAAATTTTTTCTCAGTCGTTATTATGGTGCTAGAAATTTGAAGTACAAGGGGTTTGCACAAAACCAATAAAAAAATTCTGCTCACTCGTTCTAGCACGTGACAGCTAAGGACAAACAATGTAACAAATTTTAAACAGCCAATATAGTCATAGAATTCATCATTTATCCGGATTTTACTCATCAATCTCGGCCTGTATATTCCATTTACTCATAAAGAAATACAAAAACGCTATTTTCATTGCAAAAAAAAATGCGTCATATTAGATCGCATCAACATACATAACAAAGCAAATGAGGCTATAAAAATGACATTACGTTTAGGCGATACCGCACCGAATTTTGAACAGGAATCCAGTGAAGGCTTAATTAATTTCTACGACTTTTTGGGTGACAGCTGGGGAATCTTGTTTTCCCATCCAGCGGACTATACGCCGGTATGTACCACTGAATTGGGCTATACCGCAAAACTGAAAGACGAATTTGCAAAGCGCAATGTTAAAGCCATTGCCCTCTCGGTAGATGATGTCGAATCACATAAGGGCTGGATTAACGACATTAACGAAACCCAAAACACCTCTGTGAACTTTCCGATCATTGCCGATCAAGACCGTAAGGTGTCTACACTGTACGATTTTATTCACCCGAATGCCAGTGAAACCCTGACCGTGCGTTCTTTGGTGATTATTGATCCAAATAAAAAGGTACGTTTAATCATTACTTATCCGGCATCAACAGGCCGTAACTTCAATGAAATTTTACGTGTGGTCGATTCACTGCAACTGACGGATAACCATAAAGTGGCTACACCCGCCAACTGGCAACAAGGTGAAGACGTCGTCATTGTTCCATCATTAAAAGATGAGGAAGAAATCAAGCAACGCTTCCCTAAAGGCTATAAGGCAGTAACCCCTTATTTACGCTTAACGCCACAGCCTGAGCAAAAATAAAAGTACTGCTTTTATTTTTGCGCAAGACAAGCGAAGCGCGTAGCCGTCGAAATGAAACGTTTTTAAACGCAAGACGAGAAGCTATGCTTCGAGTTAAAAAACTAAAGCGCTGCTTTTATTTTTACGCAAAGTAAGCGCAGCGCGTAGTTTCTTAAAAAGAGTACTACACTATTCTGAAGAATATATGCCACAAGTAGGTGCTAGACTGTATTACAACTATGCTGCAAATACAGGATGACTATGACGAGCCAATCCTGATCTTGTTCAAGCCTGTCTGATGACAGGCTTTCTTATTTTTCTAAGCAGTTGAATTACAAAATCAAGTTGATGTTTGTTTCACAGCCAGTTTATAAATACGCCTAATCATCTTAAGAATAAATATTGTGATCTATAACATTCATCATTTGCACTGCGGCACCATGTGTCCGATTTGCGGCCCTCTGTTTGGGCAAAAAGGTTTACATGCCAAAATAGTTTGTCATTGCCTACTGCTTGAAACCGATCAAGGTTTAGTACTGGTAGATACCGGCCTGGGTATACAAGATTATCTTCACACCCAAGCCCGCTTAGGTCGTATGGTTTCCAGGCTGGGGCGTATTGAAAAGAATTTAGAGTTGACCGCCATTGCCCAGATTCAACGCTTAGGTTTCAATCCTAAAGATGTAAAACATATTCTAATCTCACATCTGGATTTTGATCATGCAGGCGGTATTTCCGATTTCCCACATGCCACCGTACATGTACTTTCCAGTGAATTTAATGCCACTCAAAGTTTTTTCCCCTTAAAAAATAAAGCGCGTTATAAAACCCAGCAATTTAAGCAGCACCGATACTGGAATTTTATAGAACCCAATCAAGGTGAAGCATGGTTTAACCTGCATCAAGTGCAGGGATTTCGCTTATTTCAGGATGAAATTTTAATGATTCCATTACTAGGCCATAGCCAAGGTCATTGTGGTGTTGCCATTAAACAGCATGATGGTTGGCTGTTTTTCTGTGGTGATGCCTACTATTCCCACTTGCAGCTTGATCCTAAAAATCGACTTCCTACTCTGGATAAACTGGAACGTTTTTTTGCCGAAGATAATCACATGCGCGTAGACAACTTGCACAAAATCCAGCAACTTGCACAAAATGAAAAAAATATCGAGATTATTTGTGCCCATGATCCTGTAGAGCTGGAGCGTTATCAAACATGATAAAAAGAACTGCTTTCGTCCTTGTCCTGAGTTGCTCAAGCTTAGTGGGATGTATGACATCGCCCCCTGTACCCATGGAACATCGGTCGCAGCATTGGGGGCAAGCCATCAATCCTCAGCATAATTTTTATCAAATCAGTAATCATGTATTTCGCAGTGAACAACCCTCGGCTGAACTGATTCCGCAATTAAAAGCCCATGATATTGATGTGATCATTAATTTAAGATCCAGAAATAAGGATGTCGCGGTCCTGCCATCTACAGATTTTAAATTGGTTCATATACCCATTTACACCTGGGCAATGAGCCGGGAAGATCTATTGCAGGTGATGCAACAGATTCAGCAGGCCAAAGCCACAAACCATCGAGTTTTGATTCATTGCTATCATGGCTCAGACCGCACCGGTGCAAGTATTGCCATGTATCGGATTATTTTTGAAAACTGGTCGATTGAGGATGCCATGAATGAAATGAAACATGGCGGTTATGGATTTCATCCGGTCTGGATACATATTGAAAAAATATTTAGCCCTGAAAATGTAAGATGGATTCAACAGCAATTGTTGAATCCATCTTAATTTCACTTCAAGCCAGATTTAGCGTTTATCTAGCGGAACCCAGTCAATCACCCATGCCGACTTCATTCCCAGGCTTGCATCACTGGTAATTTTCTTGCGGGCAGCATCAGCAACATCACGGTCTTTAGCTGGTCCAACCATAATTCGAACCCCTTTTGAAGTTGGACTCTTGGTCACCTTATAGCCTTTAGCACGCAGCTTAGAGGCCAGTGCATCGGCATTGGCTTCATTGGCAGCCAAGGCCACTTGCACCATCCACTGTTTATCGCCATGTTCCAACAAGTCACGAGCTTTTTCTGCTTCAGCTTTTCTCTTCGCTTCTGTTTCAAGTTGGGCTTGTTCTTTTTTCTTGGCTTCTAACGCTTTCTTTGCAGCCAACTGTTTTTCGTCTTCAGCTGCTTTGCGTTTTAACTCAGCCTCTTGCTTTGCCTTGTCTTCAGCTGCTTTTTTCACTGCTGCCTGTTTTGCAGCCAACTGTTTTTCAGCTTCGAGTTGGGCTTTACGTTTGTCTTCAGTTATTTTTTTATCAGCATCAGTTCGTTGTTGTTGAGCTGTCTGCTGTTGTAACTTTTTTGCAGCGAGCAGCTTTTCATCTTCCAGACGCTTTTGTTTGGCTTTTTCATCTTCCACCAGTTCAGGAGGAATATTGTCCGAACTCTGCTGTGCTCCAGTACGACGTGCATTTAAAGCGGCGTATTCTTCAGCTGCTTTACGTGCCGCATCAGCTTCAGCCTGCTGCTGCATCGCCAAAAATTCAGCTGCGCGCGCTTCTTGTTCTGCCACGGCTTTTTCACGTGCCCGGCGTTGTTCTTCAAGTAAACGTTTTTCTGTTTCCACGTCAACCGTTAAAGGTTGCAGCTGAACCACTTCCCCTTCTGCTGCCGGCTTTTTTTGCTCAACTTGAGCGGCTAAATTCGGGGTTCTGAGTTCGTTCTGATATATTTCTTGTTTACCCTTGAGAAGCAATGCTGCCAATAAAACACCACCACCTAATAAAACAACGCCTCCCATCCAGCGTTGGTTGCTATTCATTGACATTCTTCCAAATACTCCCATACCGCTTCTAAGGTATGAAATGAACCACATACCAAGATCAACTGATTATTTTTTGTTTCATTTAGCGCTGATTCAAAAGCCAATTGAACACTATTGAAGTGCTGTACTGTTTCACCCAGTAACGCTTCATCAATCTGCTCGACTGCAGCTGCTCGTGGAACGGTTAATGGTGCAATTTTCCATCTTAAAACAGTACCTTTCAACAAATCTACGACAGAACTGATATCTTTATCCGCCAACATGGAAAAAACACTGATCACTTCTGTGTACTGTTTATTGTATTCTAAAAATTTTCGCAACTGATTTAACAAAAATTCTACGCCATGGGGATTATGTCCGGCATCAAAAATAACGGTTTTATCCTGAATCTGGCGTATTTCAAAGCGGCCTGGCAATTTTGCATTTTGAATGCCTTGTGCAATGGCAGCTTGAGTCACTTTTAGACCACTGACCAAAATCGCGGCAACGGCGGTAGATATATTTTCCAGTGCCAAAGCACCTAGAGGAAGTTTTAAAGTCGTGCCTGAAGAAGCAAACATCCAGGCTTGACCATCATCGCAATATTGATAGAAATAATCGCGATTAACGGCAAATAATTGCGCCTGAGATTCATCAACCTTGTTTTGTATGGCTTGTGGAAGCTCTTGCGAACCGCCAAAAATTACGGGGATATTCGGGCGAATAATCCCGGCTTTTTCAAAGGCAATCTTTTCAATGCTATTGCCCAGCCAGTCTGTATGATCCAGCCCGATGTTGGTAATGACCGCCACATCGGGATCAATCACATTGACTACATCAAGGCGACCACCGAGTCCGACTTCCAATACCCAGACATCACATTGCTGGGCTTTAAAAATAACAAAAGCCGCCAGTGTGGTAGCTTCAAAGAAGGAAAGCGAGAGATCACAGTCACGACGTGCCTGATCCACCTGCACAAACGCATCTACCAAAGTCTGGTCATCCACTTCAATCCCGGCCAGTTTCACCCGTTCATTAAAACGGTAAATATGCGGTGATTGATATAATCCCACTTTATAGCCTTGCGCATTTAAAATAGCAGCCAAAGTGGTAGTGGTTGAGCCCTTACCATTGGTTCCCGCTACGGTCAGAACTTTTGCCTGCGGACGAATTACCCCGAGCTTTTCAGCAACAGGAATAACCCGTTCCAGACCTAAATCAATACCCGTAACGTGAACATGGCTCCAATAATCGAGCCATGTATTTAAAGAGTCTGTTGCAAGTGGTGCTGTGTTCAAGACAAATTCATCAGTTTCGCGATAATACGATATACAGTATCACGTAATGCGTGACGGTGAACAATTTGATCGATTACACCATGATCAAGCAAATATTCTGCGCGCTGGAACGGTTCTTCCAGTTTTTCACGTACGGTTTGCTCAATTACACGTTTACCCGCAAAACCAATCATGGCTTTAGGTTCAGCGATATGCACATCACCGAGCATTGCCAGTGACGCGGTTACACCACCATAAACAGGATGAGTCAGCACCACCAAATACGGTAAACCTGCATCTTTCATGCGTTGGATTGCAGCTGAAGTACGTGCCATTTGCATCAATGACAACATGCCTTCCTGCATACGTGCACCACCTGAGGCAGCAAAACAGACTAAAGGCTGTTTCTCTTTAATGGCACGTTCAGCGGCTTGCACGAAACGATCACCAACCACTGTCCCCATTGAACCGCCCATAAAGTCGAATTCAAATGCACAGGCAATTAAAGGAATATCCTTAAGTAAACCTTGTATCACCACCAATGCTTCAGTTTCACCGGTTTTCTTTTGCGCTTCAGACATACGGTCTGGGTATGCCTTACTGTCCACGAACTTAAGTGGATCTTTCGCAGTAAACTCTTGACCCAATTCATTTTGAACCTGATCGAAGAACCAGTTCAGACGGTCGCGTGCTTTCATGCGCAAATGTTCATCGCATTGTGGGCAAACATAGGCGTTAAATGACATCGCGGTACGGGTAACCAATGCGTGACATTCAGGACACTCAATCGTAGGCTCGGTAAATGTTGCTTTGAGTGAGGTTTGCTCATCAGGCGTGTGAATACCCGGAACATGACGTTCCGTCCACGGCGTCGCTGGGCTAAGAATTTTTCCTGGTTTCACTTCTTGATTCATACTAACTCATCGAGCGCAGCTCGAAGCTCCTTGACTTTATTGACCGTTTCGACAACGGCTTGTTCTGGCGCTAAGTTCGCAAACTGTTTCACAAAAGCACTACCAACAATCACAGCATCAGCAGCTACACCCATGGCTTTTGCCGAGGCAGCATCGCTAATACCAAAACCGACACCCACAGGAACGTCAGTCACAGCTTTAATTTTCTGGATACGGGCTGCTGCTTCAGCAACATCTAAAGTTGCAGCACCTGTTACCCCTTTCAAGGATACATAGTAGATAAAACCACTGGCCTGATTTGCCACATGCTGAATACGCTCATCGGTCGATGTAGGCGCCAGCAAGAAAATTTGATCCATGTCGAATTTTTTCAACACATCATCTAAATCTTTGGCTTCTTCAGGCGGTAAATCCACCAGCAGTACACCATCCACACCACATTCATTCGCATACGATACAAACTTTTCGTAACCGATCACTTCTACCGGGTTTAAATAACCCATCAGCACGACTGGTGTTTCTGTATCTTTTTGGCGGAACTCTTTCACCATGTTCAAAGCGTCCAGGGTATTGGTGCCGCCTGCCAATGCGCGTTCTGCAGCAAGGGCAATCACGGGACCATCTGCCATAGGGTCTGAAAATGGTAGGCCAAGTTCAATCACATCCACCCCAGCCTCAACCATTTGATGTAACAATGGAACGGTTACCTGTGGATGAGGGTCACCAGCCATCACATAAGAAACGAGCGCTTTACGCTGCTGAGATTTAAGCTGTCCAAAACGAGTGGCTAAACGTGACATAGGGTTGTACTTTCCTTGAATTATTAAAAAACTGAGGAGTTGGCTTTGTAGAAATACAAGACAACGCATTGTAACGCTATTTTTTACTCATTGAATAGAGCCTGAGCATTTCGCGCTACATTCGACTCACCATCTCATTTTTCAGAACAATCCGAGAACACCATTTACTGATATTTACGCTTTTTTCTCAATGATCAAAGATGCCTAATTTTGCTATGTAAACAAATATCTATCATTCAGATAAACTTATTTTTATGTGTAAAAAGTTGATAAAAATAATCAAGTTAGCCTTTATATTTAAAGTTTTATGCAATAGCAAAACCTGTACTTTACTCAGTAGGTTTTATTTTATAAGACTCCAAAGCCGCAAGCTGAAGTGGATGCTTTAGCGCTTGCATTGAATTAAAAAACAGCCTGAATGAGCCATTTTTATGGTTCAGATTGGGCTTTCAGTTGCTGTTTTCGCTGTAATAAGGTTTGACCGCTATAGGCCTTATAAGCACGTGCCAAAGCCGACTGGTCTGAATATCCCAGGCGCATGGCAATTTCAGTCAGGCTGGTATTGTGTTGCAACAACTGTTCACAGCGTTTCATTCGTTCCGCTTCCAGCACAGCCTTAAATGAACTTTCAAGCTGCTGCAATTGGCGTTGCAGCGTGCGTGTAGAAACATGCAATTCATCTGCAATCTGATCAATTTTTGGGGCTGCTGCGTGCAGTCTTAAATACTCGGCCACAGCAGTATGAATTTGCTGTGATACACTTTCATAATGTGGCTTGAGTGCAATAGCCTCCTCCGCCTGCTTCAGCAATAGCTGCATCAGTGACGGATCAGCCAGTACCGACTTCAGGGTTAGGCTATCCACCCCCATGACATAGGCATAACGTGGCTGATCAAACAACACATCACAACCATAAAATTTTTGATAATGATACTGTGCCATTTGCGGTCGATGTGCCATCTGGATATTTAAAAATTGTGGTTGATCCGGAAAGATTTGCTTGGCCAAATGCACCATGGCAGCCATGGTCATTTCATTTAACAAGGCATATTTTTCATCTAAAAACGGCCAGCTCAGCCAGATCTCATTGCCCTGCTGATGCATCTGCAATGGGGTTGCATCGGCACCATCAATCACCAGACGGCTGAAACGCATTATGTACTGCAATGCTTCAGCCACACTGTTACTTCGGGTGGCCATATAACCGAGTACGCCGAAATGTTCAGGACGAATTCGCTTGGCCATTTCAATAATCAACTGCGGGCAATCCAGCTGCTCACGGGTTAATTGCAAAATGCTGTAAAAAAAAGAAAAGGGCGACTGGGTATCGATCGGTAATTGCAGCACGTGCTCCAGATCATCCCGATAAGGTGCTAAAAATTCAAGCGTGTGAAAGTCAAGTCCCTGGTCTATCAGATACATATTCCAGAGCTGAAAATAACCATTTGGGATGTGTAATTCTTGCATGGCGACTCACTTATAATTTGACATATTATATTTTCACCTTGGCGTAAAATGTATAAAAAATGGCAAGTACTGTCAAAACAAAAATGAAAAAGCACGACATACTGCAATTATCCAAGGCAATTGAAGTAAAACAACATGAATGCCATTGTCCAACCACAGATTACTCCTGTAGTACGTAGCAATCTTGATTTCAAGCTAAATGAAGTGCCGCGCTTCTGGTTTGCAGGTGATCCGTTTATTACCCGCATGTTCGATGCCTTAAGCCTGACTTTTCCCGATGGTGAACGCTATTTCATTCAATCTGTAAGGCTGTTCCGCGACCAGATTACCAATCCGGATTTAAAGCAGCGTGTAGCAGACTTTATCCGTCAGGAAGCACAACACGGCATAGCGCATGACAAGATGAATCAGGTCATGAAAGAACAAGGTATGCCGGTCGATCAATTTATTCAGCGTTTAAATAAGATTTTTAAATTTGAACTGGAAAAACGCTCACCACAATACAATATTGCCATGACCGCTGCGGCTGAGCATTTGACCGCTCTAATGGCAGAAACCTTTTTTGGCAATAAAGAGACATTACGCAGTGCTCATCCTTATGTGCGGGCACTTTTTGCCTGGCATGCAATTGAAGAAATGGAACACCGTGATGTCGCTTTTGATGTGATGAAGCAGGTCGGCAATGTACCTGAAAGCACACGTAAATTTGTACTGGCATGGACAACCGTATTGATGTTCGGCTTTACTATTTATCGTGCCAATGTGATGTTAAAGCATGATGGCTTTACGCCGTTACAACGCTTGCAAATGAATTTCAAAGGTTTGCCGTGGTTTTTTGGTAAACAAGGCGTACTCACCAGAATGGGCAAGCCATACAGGGATTGGTTTAAAAAGGACTTCCACCCCAGCCAGCATCCGGTGATCGCCCAATATGATGTCTGGGTCAAAACCCTGCAACAAACGGGTGATCCGATTCAAGCCGGCGAAGCCTTTTGGCAGGCGGCACAAGAATAAAAAAAGCCTGCATTTTGCAGGCTTTTTTTATTCTAGGCTTACAATTTGGCGCTTACCACTTTGCATAGTGCTGTTCCAGCAAACCGTATTCATTGACCAAGACAATTTCCTGATCATCCTGCTGAATAGTGCCACTGATTTTGGCCTGCCACTGACTAAACTGACTACCGACCAGTCTTAAATTCAGATTTTCGTAACGGCGCCAACCGGTTTTTACATCCAGATTCAGCTTGTTATCCAGTGAGCGAATCTTCCAGTGTCCTTCATCCTGATGCTGGAACAGAACATCGCTTACAGGATATAGCACACCATTGATCCACAAGCAGTTCTCATTGCCAAAACTTTCATTGACTCCAGAAGCCAGATTTAAGCCAATCCGGTTATTGTGTTGATCCCAAAAATTACTCGACAACCAGAACCATGCCGTTTCTGGACGCAGAAAACCGCAGGTATCATCCAGCGATGCAAAAGTTCTTTCATTAAACTGTATGGTTTCACCCTGTTTATTGATAAAAAAACCTTCACACGCCAAGGTGGTTAGCTTCTGGGTATAAGTCCAGCCATTGATCCCGGTCGGGCTGCACATGCTGAGCGGGTCGGTACCGGCACAGAAGATTCGTGCACTCAGCCTGATTTCCCCATATTTGGTGACATGGATATAGCGCACGCCATTGGCATGCTGGATATCAATTTGGAAAGGGGAATTAGAAAAAAAGCTCTGGTTATAAAGCGGCTGCTCATCCACCACGGTATTGCGTGATAGCAGGTTAATGGCATTCCACTCTAAAACTTCATGGTTTTGATGATTATAAATATAAAAAAAACCATGCCCTGCCCAGGCAATATCGGCAATGGCCAAACCTATGGTGTAGTGTTGATGCTGAATTGAACAGAATTTAAACTTCTTATATTTTAATCGCTTGCGCCAACCCGTTAAGACATCACCATAAGGTGTCTTGTACTGATATTGATTCAAATCGATGGTTTTTGGGAGAGAACTAAAACGTCCATAATTTGGTTGTCCATTTGATTGAATCAAATCCATTTATCAAATTCCATCTAGCCAAGAGATAACAATTCCTTAATCTTATTATGCCCATATAAATAGAACTTAAAAGTATCAAAAGCATCTTTTATCTAAAATATACAAAAATGTATAGTATTTAAGAAAGCTTAATATCTAATAAATACAATTTATTAATCAGATAGATATGAATTAGTGCTCCGATAACATTAAATAGGTATTTCCCCAGCGGTTAGCGCTGAATTCACCATCAATCAGTTGCACATAACGACCATGCACCTGATCAATCGCAATACAATCATCCACATCTAATATGCGATCGGTATGCTGTTTTTGCCAATGCTGTGCAAAGTAGGCTTTACCGCGTTGCTTAGCCAGCATGGCATTTTGTGCCACGACCAGAATATAACGGTGTAACTCGCCAAACTCACGGGCATCGTAACCACCCAAGTTAATTAAAAACAGCTTTTGTTCAGATGAATTCGGCTGAGCATTGCTAAAGTGAATTTGATATTGAATACCTTCAAATTCCACGCCATTGATTTGTGCCCAGGCATCGATGTGCAAGCCTTTTTGCTCACCAAACCATGCATTTTTAAGTTGAGGATAGACCTCTTGCAATGAATCGCCTACGGCTAACACGACATCATGGACTTCTGTATTGGCACGTGCATGACGACCACCAAGCATGACGATAAATAGGCTGGGCATTGCTTACTCCTTTTAGAATCCTCCCCTAGCCCCTCCTTTTTCTAAGGAGGGGAATTTCTCTTTAAAAATAGAAACTCAGGACGGTAAATATTTATCTTCAATATGATACGCGCTGGCGACAGGGATGTCGCCCGTTAAACTGCGGCACAAGGAGGTGCCGTCAGTTTAACAAAAAGCCTTTGGTTACTTTGGGCTTATCCAAAGTAACATTACGAGCTCCTTACATTTGAATGATAAACAATAAGACTCTGTCAAAATGTAGATATATTCATAACCACAAAGTTGAAGCGAATTTAAGCAATAAAAAAATCGTGCTGAGTTTACTCAACACGATTTCTAAATCTCCCTCCCCCTTGCGAAGCTATGCTTCTCATCCCAAAGGGAGAGGCTTTTTAGAAGAAGTTACATCTCAACCATTTCCACGCCATCAATACGAGCAACAGTCATCAAGTCTTTATCACCACGACCTGAAACTGTCGCAATAATGATTTGATCCTTGTCCATCGTTGGAGCAAGTTTAGTGACATAAGCCATTGCATGTGAACTTTCAAGCGCAGGAATAATCCCTTCAATTTGGGTTAAATCACGGAAACCTTGCAATGCTTCTGTGTCCTTGATTGGTACATATTCAACACGGTGCATATCTTTCAAGAAACTGTGTTCAGGACCAACACCTGGATAATCCAGACCGGCAGAAATTGAATGCGTTTCAATAATCTGGCCTTGGTCATCAGACATCAAGTAGGTACGGTTACCGTGTAATACACCCACATGACCCGCATTCAATGGCGCAGAGTGTTTACCGGTTTCAATGCCATAACCTGCGGCTTCAACACCATACATTTTCACATCTGAATCATTCAAGAATGGATAGAACAAGCCCATCGCATTTGAACCACCACCGACACAAGCTACTAAGGCATCCGGTAAACGACCTGCCTGTTCCTGAATTTGACGGCGCGCTTCACGGCCAATAATCGACTGGAAATCGCGAACCAGTTGCGGGTATGGATGTGGACCTGCAACCGTACCAATCACATAATAGGTTGAATCAACGTTAGTGACCCAGTCACGCATGGCTTCGTTCATAGCATCTTTCAATGTTTTTGAACCGCTTTCGACTGGCACAACAGTTGCACCCAACAGACGCATACGATAGACGTTCATGGCTTGACGTTTCACGTCTTCCGCGCCCATGAACACCACACATTCAAGACCCAGACGTGCTGCGATGGTTGCAGTGGCTACACCGTGCTGACCGGCACCGGTTTCTGCAATAATGCGTTTTTTACCAGAAAGTTTTGCAAGCAGTGCCTGACCAATGGTGTTGTTGATTTTATGTGAGCCAGTATGGTTCAAGTCTTCACGTTTTAAGTAAATCTGCGCTCCCCCCAACTCTTTAGACCATCGCTCAGCATAATATAAAGGACTAGGACGACCTACATAGTAGGCTAAATCACGGTCGAATTCTGCCAGAAACTTAGGATCATCCTTCATTCGGAAATAAAGTTTTTCTAAGTCTTCTAATGCTGCCATGAGCGTTTCTGACACAAAACGTCCGCCATGAATACCGAAATGCCCGCGTGCATCGGGAAATTGGGTATAGTCAATTGCCTGACTTTTCTGGCTAGTATTTTGCTGATCCACGATGGACTCCTTGCATAAACTGTTCAATGAGTTGTTGGTCTTTAATACCTTTTGCGGACTCTACGCCTCCGCTGACATCCACTGCATAAGCATTGGTCGTCTTTATAGCGTCTTCAACATTGTCAGGTTTTAAGCCGCCTGCCAAAAGTAAAGGAATATCCAGTTTGGGGAACTGTGACCAGTCAAAGCTATGCCCTGTTCCGCCTTTAAGCTCAGGATGCCAAGCATCCAATAATACTGCGCTTGCCCCTACATTTTGGTAGCTTTTTATAGTATTGATGACATCTAACTCAGGTTTAACCTGAATGGCTTTATACCAACGGCGTTTGGTTTGTGCTGCAATCTGCTGACATTGCTCTGCAGTTTCATCACCATGAAACTGCAGCATATCCAAGGGTACAACCTCAAGCACTTGAGCAATTTCATCGGCTGTTGCATTCACGAATAAACCCACGATTTGTACATAAGCAGGGACATGCTTTGCTAATTCTTGAGCTTGCTCAATGGTCACACTTCTTGGGCTGGGTGCATAGAATACAAATCCAATCGCATCAGCCCCTGCATTCACAGCAGAATGTATATCTTCTATTCGTGTTATTCCGCAAATTTTGGCACGGGTTCGCATACAATTCGCTCTAATTTTTTAATCTAAACTTTGCCAATCTATAGTCATTCTATAAAGATGGGGGCGAATCATTGTAATGCAATTTTGCTGAGTTGCGTGCAAATTCAGCAGGCTTTCCACAGAAACCTTATAAAACAAAAAACCCTTATTTAAATAAGGGCTTTTTCATCAAATCAATATTACTTCATGGCATAACGAAGCGTTACCCAAGCAGTACGACCGTCTTGATTAAATAAGGTACTGTTACTGTAGTTAGTTGAATATTCTTTATCAAACATATTGGCAAGTTTTGCTTGAATAGAAAACTCTGGTGTTGCTTGATAGGTAACACGAGCATCCGCTGTTGCAAAAGAACCTAAATAAACAGTGTTTTCAGCATTAGCAAAACGCTTATCCTCTGCGTGTACAGAAGCACCCACAGTCCACTTATCAATCGTATAGTCAGCTGAAACATTAAAAATTTGCTTAGGCTTTAATAAAAGTTGTTTTCCTTTATTCGCTACTGTCTCATTTTCAGGTTCTTGGTAAGTGTAGTTCACATTCCAAAGAAAATTATTTAACTGTTGGGTTAAAGATAATTCAACCCCTTTGATTTTGGCATCATCTACATTACTTGGAATCCAACGTCCTAATGCATTAGGTGCCCAAACAATCATATTTTCAATTTCATTATAGAAGCCATTTAGCTCCCAATTAATATTTTTGACTTGTCCTTTAAAACCAAGTTCATAGTTGTCTGACTCTTCTGGAACCAAAGTAGGATTTTCACTTCCCGGCCAGTACAAATCATTAAATGTTGGGGCTTTAAATGCTGTGCCATAACTTACATAAGTTTGCACTGCTTCATTAAAACGATAGCCTAAAGTTGCACTACCCGTTGTGTGGTCACCAAATTGCTCATTGTCATCTTGGCGGATAGCACCCTGTACATCAAATGCGCCAAATGAACCCAGGTATTGAGCAAAATAGCCCTTATTATCACGTTCTTTTACTGCATATGCCTGTGTACCCGAAACTTCATCTTGCAGATAGTCAAATCCTAACATCAGGTTATTATTAGGATTGATATGCAAAGTATTTAACCAAGATAAACTATCACGTTGTGTATTAATCACCGATGGATTTGCATCGCGGCTATTCAGTTTATCTTCAGAACGGCCCAATTTGAGTTGCGTAGTCCATAGATCAAAAGGTTTATAAGTGGCACCAACGCTATATACATTTTGTTCAATTTTACTGTGCACATTTTCTGCATCGGTAAATGGACCAAATCCCCAATCATCTTTACTGTCGTACTCATTCGTTGCATCAACACGTAAAATACTGGCATCTACTGCAAATTGGTCATTAAATTTATGTCCCAAACGCAGTGAAGCTGATTTATTTTCATAACCATCACGGTCTAAATCATTTGCTTCTGTAATATTCGTCGCATCAAAACCTTGGGTTTTCGTTCCAGCAACATTTAATGTTGCCCAAGTATCATTTTGTCGAATATTTAAACCCACATTACCTTGATAGGTTTCATGAGAACCATAAGTCAGTGCTGCAAAGGGTTTTACACCATTTTGTGTACCTTTACGGGTATAAATCTGGATTACACCACCAATGGCTTCTGAACCATAAATGCTTGAGCGAGGACCACGTACAACTTCAACACGTTCAATCTGATCAATTGGAAAATGTTCGAAAGCAGTTTCACCCAAAGTCGCGGAACCTACTTTTTGGCCATCAACCAAAACCAGTGCATGTCGATTACTTGTGCCCCGAATAGAAATACTGGTTACTTTACCTAAACCGCCAGTATTACTATAAGTTACGCCTGGTATTGTTCTAAGTAAGTCTTGAAGAGAATTAAATTGCTTACGCTCAATTTCTTCACGATCAATCACTGTAACCGCTGCAAGTGTTTTACTATTTTCTTGCTCCACCAAGTTAGCAACAGTATTAATCGTTGGTAATGAAACTTCTTTCTCCGCAGCCATAGCTAAAGAAAGTGGAGATAAAACAAAGAAAGAACCAAGAATGGTTTTATGGATGAGATGCATGAATCTTTTCCCCACCGCACCGCCCGTGCGAATTAAATATATGAATAATGCAGAGGCGGATGTGGGGTAAGCACAGCTTTAATAATAAGAAAAGCCATGCAATCCCAGTTATAACGCCCACCGCATTAAATTAGGTTTGCAGCAGGCCGGTCTCCGGACTTAAGTTATATGCACATAACTATTCACCGTTGCGGGGGCAGTGTTAGCTTTAAATTCATAAATTTAACTAACTTCCCAGTTTCACTTCTCTATGGAAGCACCTGAAGCGGTCGCAGATTAGTTTCTGAACTGGTCTAAGTCAAGCTGAAATCTGCTTTTAGCAGTCAATCCACGAAATAGGATATTGAATTGTCATTCAATTTCCCTTTATGGATATATTTCGTTCTTTTAACACCTTTTGTCTTTAATCCAAGACCTCTTTATTGTTTAGTGGTTTAGCTCTCTTTATACTTCTGAATAGTTGTGACAGTGAGGGAAGTTGAAAAACACGCTGCCCCCGCAACGGTGCTTACACATAGTTTTAATCCCCTGTGTATAACAGTCCGGAACCTTGCTGTTACGTTCTTTCTCTCAAACATTCACGGTGGGGTGAATGCTAGGAGCTTAAGCCATGTCTCTACGCTTTCACCGCACATCTTTGGTCGGTGCAATTGCATTCGCTATGGGTGTTACAAACACTTATGCGCAATCAAATAATGATTTTACATCTGCCTTACCCTCTACTTTAAAAACATTGGTTTTTACAGCGACACGTTCTGAAGAAAACATTGAGCATGTTCCAGCTCGCATTTCCGTCATTGAACCGCAAATTTTAGAGCAATCACCCATTCGTGAATTACCTCATTTACTGATGAGTGATGCTTCTATCAACATGGTACAAAGTGGTGGTTTCGGACAATTAGCCTCTATTTTTACTCGTGGCACGAACTCAACCCATACATTAGTTTTACGTGATGGCGTTCGTTTAAATGGCGCATCTGCAGGCATGCCTCCATTATCATTTTTAGATACCACTGATATTAAACAAATCGAAATACTCAAAGGCCCTGCATCTGTACTTTATGGCACAGATGCCATTGGTGGCGTGGTACAAATGGTAACAAAAACACCTGAAAAGAATGCAGCCTTTGTAACTACAGAAGTTGGAGAAAATCATACTTATAAGGCGGTTTTAGGTGCAGATGCCAAAGAAAATGATTTTTATGCACAGATTCGTGCTCAACGTTTAGAAACCGATGGCACTGCTCTAACGAATGCAGCGAATAGTAAAAAAGCGGACTATGATCAAAAAGGTTACAGTGCAAAATTTGGTATAGATAAAGAACGCTTTGCAACATCAATTGACTACAGCACCAATCAAGGTGGTGTTGCTTATGATAATTATGGCAACTTACTTTCACAAAATTTTGAAAATGAAATATTAAATCTCAAAGGTCGTGTCAATTTTACAGATACACTCTCAGTCAATGCCCGCCTCTCACAATTTAAAGATAATCTTATTCAAAATAATAAACCTGATTATGTGTATAACACGACACAAGAAGCAGAACTTTTTAGCAAATGGCAATTTGCTCCTGCACAAAACCTTCTTGTGGGTATATCGCATCAAAATATAAAAAGTAACATTTATGCCATAGGTGAAGGCTATGAATGGGAAGGCATTTATTATCCCGGTGAAGATGTCCTTTACAAACAAGATATCCATTCAACCGGTTACTATGCTCAGCATCAATATCAGACAGATAATCTCAATACTCAAGTTGGTATTCGCCTCGAGGATTATGAAAACTTTGGTACACACACCGTAGGACAAATTGCTGCGCGTTATCAACTTTTCCCTGCTACCAGCATTTATAGCAACATTGGAACGGCATTTCGTGCTCCAACCAATAACGACTTATATGCCATCGCATGGGGAGCCAATCCGAATTTAAATCCGGAGAAAAGTATTTCTTATGAGCTTGGTGTTGATCAACATATTAATGACCAGCTGAGTCTGGGATTGTCCCTGTATCGTAATGAAGTAGATGATCTGATCGTTTATACAAACCAACTCAATAATGTAGATAAAGCCAAGTTTACCGGTGGTGAAGTTAGCCTCAACTGGCAGCAAAATGAGCTTTTCCTTAATCTAGGTTATGCCTATGTGCAAGCCAAAAATGCTGAAGACAATACCGATTTAACCCGTCGTCCGCGTCAAAGTGCAACCCTAACTGCGGGCTGGCAGGATGAACAATTTGGGATCAGCACTTCTGTTTCTGCCAAATCCAGATCAAAAGATTTTGCCGACTGGCCTGATACAACACTTAATTCAACGCCTGGTTATGTCACAACTGATTTAAATGCTTATTGGAATATTAACCCTCATCTAAAAGCTTTTACCAACATTGAAAATATTGGTGATGTGAAATACAAAACCTCCTACAACGGCTATGGCGTGCATTATGTAAATGGTGGACGATTGGCCTCGGTTGGATTAACTGTAAAATATTGATCTAAAAGCCAACTTATTTTCCGAGGGATAATTTTATTTATTCCTCTTATACCTTTTCTTATATATATGCATGGATAGATAAACATGGGCCACCGTTTAAGTAAAATTTACACCCGTACAGGCGACTCAGGCACCACTGGTCTTGGTGATGGTTCACGTGTCGCCAAAGACGACTTGCGTATTGTGGCCTTAGGTGATGTGGATGAACTCAACTCTTGCATTGGGATTTTGCGTGCGCAAATTGCCATCAGTTCAATTGAAGACAAAGCCCCTTGGGATAAATCGCTTAGCCTGATTCAACACTGGCTCTTTGATCTGGGCGGTGAAGTCTGTATTCCCAACTACAACATGGTTTTACCGGTTGCAATTGAATTTCTGGAAAAAGAAATTGACCAAATGAATGAAGCACTACCCATGCTGAAAGACTTCATTTTACCTGCAGGCACACTTTCATGTAGCTATGCACATCAAGCACGTTCAGTATGCCGCCGTGCTGAACGCAGCTTAATGTCGGTGCATACTCGAGATCAGAATATTCAAGCTCCTTCACTGCAACTCCTCAACCGCCTTTCCGACTGGCTATTTGTGGCATCTCGTACCCTGCAACGTGCTGAAGGTGGCAGTGAGGTACTTTGGCAAAAAAATATTAATGAGACGATTTAAAGATAAATTAATATTCAAAAATAAGACTTAGAGCTAAATCTGATACGCGGAAATGTCATCCGCAAGTGTTTGAGGCAAGACTCCATTAAAAAAATAATTGTTTCTGCGATGATTATAATAAAAGATGGTAGTTGTCGAGTTTTGCGGATGACAATGGTTTTGGTTACTTTTCCCAAAAGAAAAGTAACATATGAGCTCCTTCCTTACTATTACAAACGGTAAGACTCCGCTGTAATATCTGTGTTTAAAAGAAAATATATCGAGAATATTGAATGCGAATCATCGGACATCGTGGTGCACGTGGTGAGGCCCCTGAAAACACACTCGGTGGCTTTCAATATATTCATGACTTGGGCATCCGTGCAGTCGAATTTGATGTCCGTCAGCTCAAAGACAATGAGCTGATCATCATGCACGATGACAATTTCCTAAGAACTACGGGTGCCGATCAAAAACTTTACGAATTAAACAGCCAGCAGCTTGACGCCTATAACCAGGCCCATATCTGGATGGACTGGGAAAAGCAGCTTACCCCGACCCTTTGCCAGACCCTGAGCATTATTCATGACTTTGAGCATATTGAAGTTGAAGTCAAAGCAGTTGCAACGATGTTCGACGCTGAAAAACTGGTTTTAGAATTACAAAAACAGTTACACGGTTTTGAACAAACGGCGGTCATCACCAGTTTTGATTTAAAAATTCATCAGGCCTTAAAACAGCAGTACTCCATCTTCAAACGCGGCTTACTGATTGAAGATGACATCAAACACCAAGCCATTGAACAGGCTTTAGAACTGAGTTGCTGCCAAATTGGCTGGATGAACCAGCTGGCAAGCGATGAGATGATTCAGGCCACCCAGCAAGCCCATTTAAAAATCAGTGTTTGGACCGTCAATGATGTTGAGCGTGCCAAGCATCTGCAAAGTTTGGGAATAGACGGATTAATTACCGACTTTCCCAAAATGATGCTCGAACAACTTTAACAAAAGTTTCTATCTCCATTTTTGTGACCCAATCCGCTATTTATTTATTCAAAAATGACTCACATCGCTGCTGTTCACGGAAGCTGCTTTGACCTTCGATAAAATCAATCAACCCTTCCCCGTATTCTGTTACTGTTTAGTACAATACACCTGTAGAATAATGCTAGTGAAGATTTATGTGCTCATGTTAAGATGACACGTCTTAATCCTTATAAACTGTATTGAATTAAGAATTCATTTATACCTTACCCTTATACGGTTCTAGGAGTGCTGTTGGAGATGAATGCTCCCTTACCCAAAGCCCCAATTAACTGGATTGCAGTGTTTGCATTGGTTTTTTTACCAATTGTGGCTGTAATCGCTATCCCTTTATATGCTTATCATCATGATTTTAGCTTAGGCGCATGGATCAGCTTATTTGTACTACTCGGTGTGAGTAGTTTAGGGATTACTGCGGGTTACCACCGCTTATGGGCACACCGTGCTTATGAAGCGACTCTTCCATTAAAAATTATTTTAATGATTATGGGTACTTTTGCTGTTCAGAACAGTATTTTGTTCTGGGCTTCAGGTCACCGTACCCATCACCGCCATGTAGATGATGTCGATCAAGATCCCTATTCAATTAATAACGGCTTTTGGTATGCGCATATGGGATGGATGCTACGCAACTATCCGGCAGCAGAAAAAAACTATAAAAATGCACCCGATTTGTTAAATGACAAAGTGGTGATGTTTCAGGACAAATACTATATTCCACTCGTGATTGCTGTACATGCCGTCATTCTTACGACTGTAGGCTGGGCTGTGGGGGATATGTGGGGCGTATTGTTATTAGGCGGTTTACTGCGTCTAATCCTTAGCCATCACGTGACCTTCTTTATTAACTCACTTTGTCACATGTGGGGCAAACGTCCCTATACTGACGAAAACACGGCTCGCGACAATTTCATTTTAGCTATTGCCACTTGGGGTGAGGGTTATCATAACTACCACCACATCTTCCAGTATGACTACCGTAATGGAGTGAAATGGTGGCAATATGACCCAACCAAATGGTTGATCTGGTCCTGCTCAAAACTCGGTTTAGCCAAAAACTTGCGCCGTATTCCAAGCTTTAATATCAAAAAAGCGGAACTGGCGATGCGTTTTAAATATGCTGAACAAGATTTGGCAGTTTATGGTCACAACGTTAATGAAGATATGGCTACGGCTAAACTTCGTATTGCTCAGGAATATGAAGCATTTACCCAAACCCTAAATGACTGGGCCAAACTGAAAGAACAAGAGATTCAGGTGAAAAAAGCTTCGGTAGCTGAAAAAATTCATCAGATGGATAACAAATTAAAAGTGGATTTCCAACTGGTGGAACAGCGCCTTGCTCATCATCGTAATAGCTTGAAAATTTTAATGCGCAATATTAAAAAGAACCCTGTGTCTGAATAAGACCGGAGTCAATATAAAGCCCCATTATTGGGGCTTTATTCATTTTAGCCGTTTAAATTTGCTATAGTGATCTGGTCTCCCCCGATTTTTATAGATTGTTACCATGCAATTTAATCCGCGTTACCCCTCGCTCAATCCCCAGCTTTTTCATCATCAAATGCCTGTTCCGTTAAAAGGAGCAAAAGCTGGTCATTTCAATTCAGCACTGGCTGATGAATTACAGTGGTCGGATGCAGATAAAGCCCAATGGATGGAAATCTGTAGTGGACAAAAAACCTTTGCCGAGTTTGAACCACTTGCCATGGTCTACGCAGGACATCAGTTTGGACAATGGGCAGGACAACTGGGGGATGGTCGCGGCTTGCTGATCGGGCAAATTCTGGATAAGAACAATCGAACCATCGACTTGCATTTAAAAGGTGCCGGTTCAACCCCCTACTCGCGTATGGGTGATGGACGTGCCGTATTACGCTCAGTGATTCGCGAATATCTGGCCGGTCATGCTCTGAATGCTTTAGGGATTGCTTCCAGTAATGCAGTTGGTTTTACTTCTTCGACCCAAGGCATACAACGGGAAAAACTGGAACCTGGTGCGATGATGCTGCGTACTTCAGACTGTCATATCCGCTTCGGCCATTTTGAATGGATTAACCAGTATCAGCCCGAGCTTTTAGAAGACTTTGTACAGAAATGTATGGAATGGCATTATCCAGAATGTCTGGAAGCTGAACAGCCTGTTTTGGCTTTCGCAACTAAAGTCATCCAACGTACTGCGGTGATGATTGCCAAATGGCAGCTGGTGGGTTTTGCCCATGGAGTCATGAATACCGACAACCTGAATATCACCGGTTCTACACTTGACTTTGGTCCTTATGGATTTATGGAACGTTTCCGTCCGAACTGGATCAATAACCACTCGGATTACCAAGGTCGTTACACCTACCAGCAGCAGCCAAGTATTGGGCACTGGAATTTATGGATGTGGCTGAATAACCTGATTCGGCTAAAAAAAGATCCTGCTGAAAAAGAACAGTTCAAAGAAGATTTGGCACAATGTTTAGAACATTTTGAGCCGACCTTCTTGGAACATTACACCCTTGGTCTGTGTCAGAAAATGGGACTGCCAAGTTTCCATAAAGACAGTTTTGATTGCGGCATGGCATTCTTACGAATTTTACAAACGGAGCAACTGGACTACACCGAAAGCTTTATTCGACTTCGGAACAAACAGTTTGAGACGATTAAAGATGACTGTCTGGACCGACGCCAGTTTGAAAGCTTTCTGGCTCAATATGAAAGTATTCGGGCAAATCAGGACACCGATGCACTGGATGCTGAAATGACCAAAGCCAATCCACAATATATTCTGCGCAACCATATGGCGCAGAAAGCGATTGAACTGGCAGAACGGGATGATTTTTCTGAAGTTGATCGGTTGTTTAAGTTGTTGAGTCAGCCTTATCTTAAACAACCTGATTTAGAGCAGCTTGAGGATTTAGGCCCCTTGCCGAGTGATGTTCCGGAAGTGATGGTGAGCTGTTCTTCCTAACAAGAAAACGGAGCGATATGCTCCGTTTTTTTGTTAGGACATTTTAATATTGAAAGGTTTTACCAGTGATATTGGGCATATAAAGAGGCACTAAAACGATGTGCCTGATTGCTCTCTAAATCGTCAGTCATATATTTAGCACCAAAATTTTTATGCTGTATTGATAACCCCCAAGCATGTGTTTGTGGCTCTATATGCAGTCCATATTTTAATTGTTCCGTTTTCCAAAAGGCATTGAGTTGAGCTAATGTTATATATTCATTTGAAAAACTACTGATGCTTGCACTCCAAGGCTTAGTTTGAGCCTCATAGCTAATTTCCGAACTTAATTTCACAGGCAGTTTTTGACGATACTGTTTACTCTTACTTAATTGTCCACTTAAATCTATTCGAGGACGCTGATTTTGATCGTAATAAAGATTGTAGCGTGTAAATGGAGCATTATCCCAATATAAGTAACTGAATAAATCATCGACCTGAAGAGTAATATTCCAATCTCTTTTGATTTGTCCATTTAAACCAAAATCTAGGGCATAGCCATAACCTTTATTAGTTCTTCCATCCCAGCCTAATTCCTCTTCTTTTAATGCAGGATGGTCATAACTATAATCCAATGAACCATTTAACCAAGCTACTCTATCCATCAACTCAGTCATACTGGTTGTTTGGCCTGTTGCTTGAAAGTTACCATCCACATAATGACGGCCGATAAGCGCCGTTGCCCCTGTCACAATTGTCCAATCAGGATGAACTTTCCAATCATAGGCAAAACGAGTTCCCACTGTTTCGACATGCTGAGCTTCTAATTCCAATTGATTATGTTTATTTGCATCAATTAACTGATCATTTTCAATTTGATAATATAGCTTTACCATATCATCACTAAAATGAATCTGATAGTCATAAGCCCAAACCCAACCTACAGTCCAATTATCCTGTTTGGTTTCTAATTTCATTTTCCCATGCGCAAAGGCATTATTGCCTTTTTTAAAATCAGGGGTTTCCCAACCATTTAAAAAGGCATGTACACTAACAGGCTCACTATAAATATCTGCATTTATACTGTATTGAATCGTTTTTTCCGCATAAGCAGAGTATGGCAAACTTACAGCCAATATGAATAAATATTTTTTCATTAGATATAAAAGAAGACAGCAAATGCTGCCTTCTTCTCAAAGTTAAGTTTTAGATTAAGGAGCGATATAAGTTATTGTGTCATCACTAAATTTCACCACATATTGCCCAGATGAATTTTTAGTGAGTGTGCCGTAACTTTTTCCTGCAACCATAATATTCGCTGAGGTAAAATTCTGTACATCTGCAATACTGATGGATGCTCCATTTTTATGCTTAATCACACCCGCAATAATTTGATGGTCTTGATCTAAGTCTTTTGCAGTTAACTCAATATCCAATGCATTTTTATCAACGACAACGGCAACAGTCGCTGTACCTTTGGTAAATTCAGCACGTTTTGCGGCAATATCAATGCTAAATGGTGTAGGTACTGCATTGGCACCTTTTAAGTTACCACTTAATTTGACATTTAAATTCGCATTGATGAAATTAGTCGATGTTTCCTGTCCAGCACTAACATCAATAGTTTTAGATAAATCATTATTCAAATTAAATTTGGCTTCTAAATTCAAGGATTCCTGCTGATAACTTACAAGACCTTTCAGCACTAATTCAGATGGAATCAATTGTTCTTGAATTCCAACACCATTATTAAATATAGCTTTGCGTGCAATTAAAGAAACTTCTGCTAAATTGGCTTTCACATCTGCACTTTCAAACAAAAGTCCTTTTAAACTCATTGTTGCTTGATTCGGAATATCTTTACGATTTTCCATTGTATCTGCGGTAGCATAAACCATAGATGCTGTACTATCGGCAGTGAAACTAAAACTCGCAGTTTGATTTTTAAGATTCTTGGTAGAAATTTTTCCATTATTCTGAATCTTATAATTATAAGTTGTGCGAGCGGTATCAATAAACGGCGCTTCTAAGACCAAATTCGATACCGTAACTTCAGCATCATCACCATAAATTGAGTATGCAGGATCATTATACCAATTTGTATTATTCCATGCATTGTCCGCTGTAACTTTATCCCAATTAAACGCTTGCCAATATTGGACACTGGCATCACCTGAAATGGTAATGGAATCACCAACCACCTTAGCGCTTAAATGATTGCTCTTAAATTTTAAATTATACGCATCATCCTGATTAATTAAATCCTGGATTTGTTGTGCTGTATAAGTTTTGGTCTGCCCCTGCGCATCCTGACTAACAACCTCTGCAATTAATAACAATAAATTCGTTGCACGGCTCAAATCTGAAGATGTGTCATTTATGACTTGTGCAGGGACTTTATATTGATCAGCAATATTTTGAAAACCATCATAATAAGAAACAATAGCATTGGTCGTTTTGACAAGTTGTTTTGCTTTTTCTAAATCTAAAGCAGGTGTCGTTACCTGTCCACTATCTGTTCCATCAGATGAAGAAGACCCACCTCCACCTCCACCACAAGCCACTAAAAACACAGAGCAACTTAGTACTAGTAATGTTTTTTTTAAAATCATTTTACCCCTACCCTCTAAAAATTATAAATAAAAAAAGCCCCTAAAAAATAATCATTTTAAAGGAGCTTTACAATGCTAAAAAAATATTTATTTATTCAATCCTCAGGATATTCAAAACGATAGCCCACACCATACACCGCCTGAATCCACTCATGACGGTTACCGGTTTCAGCCGCATCAGAAATTTTACGGCGCAGGTTTTTAATATGACTATCAATCACCCGGTCTGCCACATCAAAACTGTCCGGGTTAATATGATCCAGCAATTGCGCACGTGAATACACCTGTCCTACATGTTCCAGGAATAACTCTAATAAACGGAATTCAGTCGGGGTCAGGTTCAAGGTTTTTTGTTGATACCAAATGCGTTGCTGTGCCTTATCCATACGGAACAGGCTGTTTTGTTCCGGCTCGACTTGACGGTCTAAACGACGCAACACTGCTTGTACACGCGCGACCAGCTCTTTGGGGCTAAAAGGCTTACAAATGTAGTCATCTGCACCCATGTTCAAGCCCAATACCCGGTCAATTTCTTCAGTACGCGCAGTCACCATAATAATCGGCAAATCAGACTGTTCACGCACTTTACGGCAAATGGTCAAACCATCCATACGTGGAACCATCAGGTCCAAAATCATCAAACTGGGTTTGCGTTGCAGAAAGCTGTCATATGCTTCCTGACCATCATGAAACATGCTGACTTCAAAACCTGCAGCTTCCAAATAGTCCCGCACCAACTGTGCAAGTTCAACTTCATCTTCAACCAGCATGACATGTTTCATGAATGTTATCCCTTTATTTGTTTAACTGTTTTGGAAAAGTCAGTTTGCAACGCAAACCACCTAATGGAGAGTGCTCAAAACTCAATTTCCCGCCCAATGCCTGGGCAATCTTACCAGATAATGCCAGACCTAAGCCTGTTCCCCCGGTACTGCGTGTCCGTGAATCATCAACACGATAGAAACGCTCACCTAGACGTGACAACTGTTCATCACTTAGCCCAAGCGGACTGTCATCAACAATCACGCTCCACTCCGTTTCAGACTGTTCAGTATGCACACGAACTTCTCCGCCTGCTTCGGTATAACGAATACTGTTGCCGAGTAAGTTGACCATAATTTGTTTAAAACGATCTATATCTAATTGTAAATTCGCACCTTCACCTTGCACTGAAACAGATAAATCGGCCTGTGCAAATTTAGGTTTGAAGTTTTCAACTTCTTGTAATACCACATTCCACGGGTTTACTTCTGCTATATAGCATTTCAATTGTTGGGCTTCTGCCTGAGCCAGATCAGCCAAATCCTGAGTCAATTTTTTCAGACTGGTCACCTGACGCAGCATTGATGCAAAATGTTCCGGTGTCGGTTTTCGAATCCCGTCCTGCATGGCTTCAATTTGTGCTTGCAGCACTGCAAGTGGTGTTTTTAATTCATGTGAAGTATCTGCCACCCACTGACGGCGTGATTGTTCATGTTGATCCAGAATCACCGCAAGATGGTTCAATTCTGTGGATAAATCACCAAGTTCATCATTTCGGTTAACGGTCACCTGATGCTGAAAATTGCCTTTGGTCAGTTCACGGGTACCTTGCAGCAAACGCTGAATCGGCTTTTTGAAATAAGTAGCCAACAATAAAGCCGCAATTAAACTGGTCAGAAAAGTTAAGCCATAAACCAATAGTAAATAGCGTTTTTGATTACTAAAGAAATTGATACTTATGGCATCATCCTGATCCAGTACCGGCTTCAATCCCAAATAACCCACCACTTTGTCGTTCACCATAATCGGACGATACGACACTGGACTGTCTGAAGGCTCACCCACCACAAACTGTTTATTGGCATCATACAAGGACAAACGCGAACTGAGTCCCAGACGGTCAGGCATGGAAATAAACTGCTTTTTTTTGTTTGGATTAGATACTGGATCTGTTGGTCGCGCATCAGTTTTTCGGTCTGGACGGAATACATTCTGATTGGCACTTAAAGGAAACTTGAGTCCTTCAAAGGGCTGATATTCAGAAGGTAAATTTAGCTTCATCATACGGAGTTCTTCCGCATCCAGGACTGGTTTGCTGTGTTCCGCCTGATTTAAGCTCGGTGTAACACTGAGCAAGGTATTTTCCTGAAAATAACGCTGCTGCAAGGCAATATCATATTGACGACGTAACCACCAACGTGACAACCTGTCATAATCATCGGGCGCAGCAGTTCCTTCAATTTGCAGGATTTGAGCCTGAATGGCATTGCCCCAGTCATGATAGACTGAATATACTCCGGCCAGATTGCTGATCACGTGATCCAGCTTCTGCATTTCGACATCCGCCACATAGCGGGTGAAATTCTTTTGCATGGTCCAGTGCAATACCCCTAGGCTGACGGTCGTAATCACCAAAGTGGTGAGTAATACCGTCAAAAACAGGCGTAAGGCAATCGGAACACGGCGAATTTTCAAAAGTGAAGTCTCAATATTTGTTCTCAACTTGTTATTGTAACCAACCCGATCTCAAAAAACTCTCCATTGTTTCTTCATCATTATTATTTAATCTTTAACTGATAAAATTTACTGTATTTCTCTTGGAGATAACAACAATGAATTCCATGAAAAAAATGGCTTTAATTGCTGCCAGCGTGCTAAGCGTGAGTGCTTTGAGCGCTTGCCAATCAGCCAATACGGTTCCAGATAGCGACCACAAGCCAATGATGAAACAGCATCATGGCCAACACGATCGTAAAATGACACCCGAACAGCATGAACAGTTCCAGCAGTCACGTGCTGAACGTCGACAAATGATGCAGCAGTTCCAGAAAGCCTGTGACGGTAAAGCGGTCGGTGCTGCAGTACAAATTAAAGCCGGTGAAAAAACCATTGATGGTACCTGTAGCATGGGCTTTAAAGCGGACCGTCAAGAGATGAAGCGCATGCATAAAGAGATGATGGGCATGCATGGTGAGATGGAAAGTATGCATATGCAAGGTGAGCATCAGCGAATGCGCGGTGAAATGAAGGGTATGCACATGAAAGGCATGCCAATGCAATCGGCAGAACCGCTTACTGATGCCAAACGCGCAGAACTGACCAGGCAATTTGATCAGCGCCTGGCTCAACATCAGGCACATCAGCAAGCCATGTTAAAGGCTTGCCAAGGTCAGCCCAACGGTAAGGCTGTTCAAGTCAAAATGGGCACACATACCATCAATGGTAAATGTGAAGTCCGCTTTCAGCCTAAAGCCCCGATGGCTCCCGCAACTGCAAAACCGGCATCATAAAATTTACCCAAAATTAAAAAAGGCGCAACTCTGCGCCTTTTTTCTTGCCTGTCAAAAAGTGAACAATTTGACTATTTATGCCACTAACAAAACCATAAAAGCATTTACACTCAAGATACTTAGCAATTTCAAGTAAGAAATCTTTGACTTTACAGTCACCAAGAAAAAGCCCCTAAAGCTTGTACCAACTAAGAAGATGTTGCACGATTGAGCCATAGAAATACGTGTCATTGAAGATACGTTCCAATGTTTATTTAGAATTATTAACGCTGGTACAAACCAGTATTGAGGAAAACGATATGCCACAATACAAAGCGCCCTTACGTGATATGCAATTCGTTCTGCATGAACTTTTAAATGCAGAAGAACATTACGGAAAATTACCTGCATTCCAGGAAAGCGTAAGCCGTGAGTTGGTTGACCAATATCTGGAAGCTGCTGCAGACTTCTGTGAAAACGAACTTTCTCCTCTTAACCAAGTTGGTGACCGTGAAGGTTGTACTTGGAACGACGGTGTTGTTACAACTCCGACTGGTTTTAAAGAAGCGTACCAAAAATATATCGAACTTGGTTTCCCTTCTCTTTCTGCTGAAGAGCAATATGGCGGTCAAGGCTTGCCTAACTCTTTAGGTATCACTATTTCTGAAATGGTCGGTACTGCGAACTGGGCGTGGGGTATGTACCCTGGTCTTTCTCACGGTGCAGTCCGTACTTTAGAACACCACGGTTCTCAAGAACAAAAAGATGCTTACCTGCCAAATCTGGTTTCAGGTGTTTGGACAGGTACCATGTGCTTGACTGAATCTCATGCAGGTTCTGACTTGGGTATCATCCGTACCAAAGCTGAACCAAATGCTGACGGTAGCTATGCAATCTCTGGCGAGAAAATCTTTATCTCTGCTGGTGAACACGACATGGCTGAGAACATTGTTCACATCGTACTTGCTCGTCTTCCTGGTGCACCTAAAGGTACTAAAGGGATTTCACTATTCATCGTGCCTAAGTTCAACCTGAACGAAGATGGTTCAGTGGGCGAACGCAATGCTGTACGTTGTGGTTCAATTGAACACAAAATGGGTATTCACGGTAATGCAACCTGTGTCATCAACTTCGATAACGCAAAAGGTTTCCTGATTGGCCCTGAAAACCGTGGTCTGAACTGCATGTTCACTTTCATGAACACTGCACGTATCGGTACTGCTGTACAAGGCCTTTCAGCTTCTGAAGCATCTTTCCAGGGTGCACTTGCCTATGCCAAAGACCGTTTGGCAATGCGTTCACTTTCAGGTGTTAAAGCGCCAGAAAAAGAAGCCGATCCGATTATTGTTCACCCTGCTGTACGTAATATGCTTTTAACTCAAAAATCATATGCAGAAGCTGGTCGTGCGCTGGTGTACTTATTGGCTCAATACGCTGATGTAGTTGAACACGGTACAACTGAAGAAGAACGTAAATCTGCAGACAACATGCTGTCTTTATTGACTCCAATTGCCAAAGCCTTCTTGACTGAAACTGGTTCTGAATCTGCAAAACACGGGGTTCAAGTGTTCGGTGGTCATGGTTTCATCTCTGAACACGGCATGGAACAAATTGTTCGTGATACCCGTATTGCCTGCTTGTACGAAGGTACTACTGAAATCCAGGCACTGGATTTATTAGGCCGTAAAGTTTTGGGTACTCAAGGTGCAATGTTGAAAGACTTCACCAAGATCATCCATAAATTTGCTGAAGCAAACAAAGACAATGCTGCAATGAAAGAATTTGTTGAACCGCTTGCCGCTCTTAACAAAGAGTGGGGTGATTTGACCATGCAGATTGGTGTGCGTGCAATGCAAAATCCGGATGAAGTTGGTGCAGCTGCGGTTGACTACCTATACTTCTCGGGTTATGTAACGCTTGCTTATTTATGGGCTCGTATGGCACTTGTTGCTCAAGAAACATTAGCGGCTGGCACAACTGATGTAGATTTCTACAACGCGAAAGTGACCACTGCCCGTTTCTACTTCAAGAAAATTCTTCCACGCGTTCGCTCACACGTTGACGTGATCGCAGGTGGTGTAGAGCCATTGTTGTCTTTAGATGCTGAACACTTCGCATTCTAAGTGCATGACATTTTAAACTGATGTGAGAAAAAGGACGGTCATGGTTTTGGCAGTCCTTTTTCTTTATCAAATCAACAAAAAATTAACCTTTAGTCGTCTAACAACATGAATTTTCATCTATTAGACTGATCAAACCGAACTGACTCAAACAATAAACAGGTGACTCACTATGCCAATCTATAATGCGCCTCTTGCGGATATGAAATTCATCCTTAATGATGTTTTTAATGCAGAACAATTCTGGCAAGCCAATGAAAACCTTGCTCATATTGATGCTGCGACTGCGGAAGCTATTCTTGAGGAAATGGCGAAATTTGCGCAAAACGTGACCCTTCCATTGAACCGTACAGGTGATGAAGAAGGCGCTAAAATTGAAAATGGCAATGTGACTACCCCTGCAGGCTTTAAACAAGCATTCAAGCAATATGCTGAAGGTGGCTGGATTGGCTTAGGTGCTGACGCGGAATGGGGCGGTCAGGAAATGCCTAAAATGCTGACTGTACTGTCTGATGAAATGCTGTTCGCTACTAACCCCTCATTCATGCTCTACCCGCTTCTTTCAGTCGGTGCTGGCATGGCATTGAACAGCTATGCATCTCAAGAACAAAAAGAAACCTATCTTCCTAAAATTTACTCTGGCGAATGGTCAGGTACCATGTGCTTAACCGAACCGCATGCAGGGACTGACCTAGGGATTATTAAAACCAAAGCTGAACGTAACGAAGACGGTACTTACAACATTACTGGTACCAAAATCTTTATTACTGGCGGTGACCACGACTTAGCGGAAAACATCATTCACTTGGTATTGGCAAAAACTCCGGATGCACCTGCCGGTTCACGTGGTATTTCACTATTCATTGTGCCGAAATTCATTGTGAATGCCGATGGTTCTTTGGGTGAGCGCAATTCAGCAGGCCCGGGTTCGATTGAACACAAGATGGGGATCAAGGCATCTGCAACTTGCGTGATGAACTTTGACGGCGCCAAAGGTTACCTGGTTGGTAAAGAAAATGAAGGTTTGGCTGCGATGTTCGTAATGATGAACTACGAACGTCTGTCTATGGGTATCCAAGGCTTAGGTGCTTCTGAGTTTGCTTACCAGAACGCTGCACAGTACGCGACTGACCGCCTACAAGGTCGTAGTGCAGCAGGTGTGAAATCTCCAGAAAAACCTGCTGACAGCATTCTTGTCCATGGCGATGTACGTCGCATGTTGCTTAATGCACGTGCCAACAACGAAGCATCTCGTGCCTTTGCAGTATATGTAGGCCAACAGCTCGACATCACCAAATTCTCGATCGATGCAGAAGCAGTGAAGAAAGCCAATGACCGCGTTGCCCTATTAACACCAATCGCAAAAGCTTACCTGACTGACACAGCATTTAACGCAACTTTAGATGCGCAAATGGTGTTTGGTGGTCATGGCTTTATCCGTGAATGGGGTATGGAGCAATGTATCCGTGACCTGCGTATCTCACAAATCTACGAAGGTACCAACGGCGTTCAGTCTCAGGATTTAATCGGTCGTAAAACCATTAAATGTGGCGGCGCATTTATTGAAGAATATATTCAAGAAATCCGTGACTTTGCCAACGACCTTGATGCTGACCTAAACTTCATCAAAGATGCCACTTTAGATGCAGCAGCAGAAATTCAATCGGTAACGCAGTACATTATTGAAGCTGCAAAAGAAAGCATCGACTTCCCGAATGCAGCGGCGGTTGACTATCTACATGCAGTCGGCTTGCTCAGCTTCTCTTATATGTTTGCGAAAATTGCCAAAGCTGCAAGTGCGAAAGAAGGTGATTTCTACAGCAATAAAGTTTCACTTGCACTTTACTTCGTACAACGCATTTTGCCTGAACTTGCAGTACGCATTGCGAAAATCAAAGCAGGTTCTGAAGTGGTCATGAACTTCTCTGAAGACTACTTTACTAGCCAGGCTTAATCCTGAACAAAAATAAGCGATAAAAAAACGCCTGCAATTGCAGGCGTTTTTTATAATCCCAGAAGGGCTTAAACTTTTTCAATAATAATTGAATCTGCGGTTTTTTTACCGCTTTGCTCTGGATGATTAATCTTTACAATTTTAATCACACCTGTAGTCGCCAATGATTCACATAGATCGACAATATTTTGCATATGGCTAATTTCAATCCCTGAACCCAATATGAGTTTTTTTCCAGCTTGCAATTCATTAATTTTTGTTTGAATTTTTTCTATCATTTTCTTTTTCCCTAAGATTTAAAACAACACTCTCTACATTACATGAATTTCGCATAAAAAAAATACAAAAAAAATTATGTTTTTTGTTTAGTGGTTGATATGTGCATGAAATTTGCTTGTTATTTAGTGAAATATCAATTGATAAGTATAGGAGGTAGAGATGACAAACCGTGATTCTAAAGTAGAAAAGATAGAAGCCCTCCTCGACCGTTTTGGCAATATTGCAGTAGAAGGCTTTCACTATATTGCGCTATTTATTATTGGCTGTATGGTGATCTGGTCTGCCGGACATACCGTATTTGAAATTTTGGCGGTAAATCAATTCGCCACGATTGATGACATTCTCTTATTGTTTATTTATCTAGAACTGGGTGCAATGGTCGGAATCTATTTTAAGACCAACCACATGCCGGTTCGCTTTCTGATTTATATCGCCATTACAGCACTCACTCGCTTATTGATCTCAGATATCCAACACGACCATAAGGCGGATATGGATTTGATCATTATTACCGGTTCAATCCTGATTCTGGCTTTTGCTATTTTAATTGTCCGATATGCTTCCTGGACTTTTCCTTCTGTAATTCGTGACAAACATTCAGAAAAGCCCCTGCCTGAAGGTAAGACCCCACGACCACAAGATGACGAGCTGGCTTAGAAACTCCTTATTAAAAAGTTCCCCTTGATAAAGGGGGATTTTCAGCGATTCGGCACTAACATATAACGCCCATTTTCAAAAATCCAATAAGTGCCATTCGGTGGTGCAGGTAAACCCAAACGTTGCCAATCACTGATAAAGGTCGTGCTTGAACTTTCAATGCGGGCCGTTCTCGGATCGCCATTCACCCAGCTATAGCTTTGAGAATTTTGTGTAATGGTGGTTGGCGCCTGATATTGAATACTGATGCCATTCTGAATGGTCGGATAATTCTGATGATGCGGTGGATGCTGCGGATCATTCGGATAGTGCTGTGGATAATGTTGCTGCTGATGAGGATAGTTATTTTGAGGATAACTGTTTTGTGGATAATAAGGACGAGGTTGGTAGCGAGTGGTATCTACCCCGCGATAATTTGACCAGCGATTTTCCGCCTGCGTTGTTGCAGAAGCTCCCAAGAGCACCATGCCACTCAAAGCACAAAGAACTGCTAATTTCATAAGAGCCACCAAACATACGATATAAAACTTATTTTAATTCCTAGTTTAGGATAAAAAATGAATAAAAAAACAGCAAATGCAAAGTTTTGTAAATTAAATATTTCGCTGATTTTCTCTTGAGACACATCTCGGCTCAAATTATGAATATGCTAAAATACTGTTTTTTATTATGGGATCAAACAAAGTGTCTGATTTAAGTTTTGACCGCCTACATCAATTCTTTTGCAAGGTTCCAAGTATTCAAGAATCTTTAATTAATGCTTATGGTTCAGATGGTCAACATGCATGGTGGTTTAAATTTCAAATCAATGTTGAACATCCTCTGGCATGGCAAACCGTACAGGAACTGGGTCATGTATTGAATTACATTTCCAAGAATGAACGTTTACCGACACAGTTTTTACCCGTATCTCCGCCACCTTATATGAATGGTGAAGCCAAAGAATTTTTGGCTTGGGTGATTCAATGCAACCATCCAGATTTTCCACCCGATGTCGTTTGTGACTGGTTAGAAGCACGTTTACCTCAGCCGGTTGAAGATGAAAACCAGTGGAAAATTAAAACGGATTTAAAAGAACTGGATAAAATGAAAGATGCCGATTTGGATAAACTCGTTCCACCGAATCCTGAACCTAAGAATTAAGAACGCGCTTGAATCCCTCCTGACCTCCCTTTAAAAAAGGGAGGAAAGTCTCTCTTTGAAAAAGAGGGACTTAGGAAGATTTTATTTATCCATTACAAGCACTACTCAGCAAAGCAAAGTAGAAATCCCTCCCTTGCGAAACAATGTTTCTCACCCTTTATCAAAGGGAGGAGTATTAGAAGGTAGACAATCCGCTCCACTCCATAAAACGGTAAATTCCATATTTCAATGTCGATTCATCTGCATATTGACCGTAATCGACACTCATATTTTTACCATCCAGATTCGACCAGGCAGTATCAAAATAAGCTTGAGCATCGCTAAACACTACTGCCTGTGATGAACCAACCACGCGTAAATTGGTTTCCAGATTATAGTTTTTGATATTCCGTGCAGTGAAATTGGCAGAACCTAAAATTAGTTCAGACTGCTGAGCATTTGATTTAATAATCATCTTGCTATGGCATTGTTCACCTTGGGTATTGCACCAACGTACAGGCACACCCACATCATTCAATTCAGAGGCGACTTGCCGGTTGGGAATGCCATTTTTTTTCCGCCCAAACGCATCCTTATTCGGATCCAGCAGTACTCGGACTTTAACCCCACGTTCATGTGCAGCAATCAAGGCTTTAACAATATACCGTTCTGACAAGTAGAACATCGCCAGATCAATCTGCTCTTTGGGTTTGGCGGTTTCAATCAGTTTAATCGTTTCATCATAAATCGCCTTTTCAGTCAGTACCTGAACTTGCGGCAAAGATTTTTCAGCTTCAAATTCACCTACAATCACCATCGGAATATCGCCTTTGGACATCCGGCCCACAGCCTGCTCGGTCTTCAATACATCAATGGCTGTATTGCCCGTTACCAGCAAGGCAACATTGGAATGGCGGGAACTGCCATCATGCGGATTGGCTGAAGTCACCAAAGCTTTCCAGCCCTGAGCCGTATCCACCACCAGAGTTTTACGGTGATTGGCCCTAAAATTAAACAGATTAAAATAACTGCGCAGGGTAATTTTTTCCTTCCCAAACGGATTGCTTAACCAGCCTTTTTCAGGATTATTGCCGGCATCCTGACAACAGATATACCAGAAACCAGACCACAATGGATTGGATGCATGTAGCGGTCTTAAATCCGTTTCAATCACGTCAATACCTGCATTACGCAACTGACGATAATGCTTGGGTGCAATACCACCATAGACAGAATTAATCGGGTCGGTAATCACCTTAATTTCAATATTTGGCTGCACACCGCGTTTTAAAATCAAGGCATCGGTGAGTTGTTGCGCCAGTGCCCGGTGGGGTAGTGTGGATTCCCCGACTTCGCTATTGAATAAAAACATGTCCAGTACAATCGTACTTTGTGCTTCATCAATCATTTTTAACATTTCATTAAAAATATGATGATTTTGCTGCTGTTTTCCACTCGCATCCAGATAGGTTTGGTCTGCAATAAATTTCACCTCGGCATGCCGCAACTTACCGGTAAAATCCAGGCCTTCAGGCAAGGGTTTATAGGTATGATAAATGGCCGATGAGAGATATCCCAAAGCTAGTAAACTGACAATTACGCTGACATAACGACGGCGTGACCAATTCAATTGCTGATGAATTCGTTGAAAAATACGCATAACAAAAAACCTAGTCCAATGGCATCAGACTAGGTTTTATTGCTTGATTTATCAAGAGGATTTCTGTGATGCCTGTTTCAACTGGCATGTCCTGCCCAGCTCCAGATTAAAAACCCAATTCTAAACCGAGGGTAAAATTACGCCCCACTTGCGGAATATTGGACAGGAACGATGCATGCGAATAGACCTGTTCATCCAGCAGGTTATTGGCTTTGAAATAGACACGGTAATCATTGCGATCTTTCAATTGACCAGCATAAGACAGTCCCAGATTCAGCATGTTATAGCCATCTGTTTCAGACTCATAGCTGGCAATCTTGTCCTGATTAAAAACATGGTAATACTCAGCCAAACCTGACCAGTGATCATCAAAACTTGCATCTACTTTTGTACCGAGGCGGCCTGCTGGAACACGCGGTGCATTTTCTCCCTCAATTTTGCCACGTACATAATCGCCAAATACACCCAGTTTATAAGTGTCGGTTAAAGCATAAGAAGCTTCTGCTTCAGCGCCATAGAACTTGGCCTTGTCCTGGGTATATTCAACCAGACGGAAATCTTTATAGTTATCCAAGGTCTGGGCATAAATATAGTTATCAAACCAGTTGTGATAGACATGCACATGGTAATCAAACTTATCCTGCTCATAATGCAGACCAAGTTCCAGATTATTGGATTTTTCTGCGCTTAAATTTTCATTACCCCGTTCATAAGTGTTGGTCGCGAAATGCTTACCATTGGCATACAGTTCTTGCGCCAGAGGCAGACGCTCTTGATGAGAGCCGACCAGAGACAATTTATAGCTCGGTGCAAATTCCCAGTTCACGGCGCCCGAGTAAGAAAAACCATAATCATCAAAATCTTTTTTATTGGAATCAATCTCAATTTTTTGCTGATCTAGACGTGCGCCAAGTTCAACATGTACATCATCAAACTGTTTATGCTCTAAGGCAAACAGACTCCACTTTTGGGTTTTGGTCGGATCCAGTAAAGCTTCTTCACCATCAATATCAAGCTTTTGCTGATTATACTGCCCACCGATTACCCCTTCCCAGTTGGCAATAGGATGATGCAGCAGTTCTAAACGTGCATCATAGCCTTGACTCTTGAAAGTCGTGGCAATATTGTCTTCTTCAATTTCATCATGCTTGTAGTCCGTGTAGCTGGCATGAGCACGAAGTTTTTGAAAACCGGCAAAAGGATCACTTAATTCAGTGCGAAAATCATAGCGCTCTGTTTTTAGATTGACCCACGGTCCAGCAGCATGTTCTTCCTCATGCGTATGTCCTGGCTGCTGGCCACAACCAATTAATGAATTCCCTGATACCGCACAATCTTCATATTCATGGCTATGGCCCGGTAAACCATACTGGTCCTGACGGTTGCTATATGAAATCCCGCTAAAGCCCCGGTCATGAATCCAGGACAATCCAAGATTGACTGTCTCACCTTCAGCAAAGGTATTGCCTACACGACGTTCTTTTTCACCCTCATGAACATAATCTGGCGCAATATAACTGTTGGCATCCCGTTTTGACCCTTCAACACGTAATGCCACTTGATCAGTTAAAGCAACGGTCGCCCCTGCACTGGCCAGTTTTTCATCACTACCACTGTTATAACGTAAGCCCAGCTGTCCTTGATAACCCTTTTCCGGTATTTGGGTGGGAATCTTATTATCTGTCACATTAACCAGTCCACCCACTGTCCCTGCGCTATAGAGTAAAGTTGATGGTCCACGAATAATCTCGACCTGTTTCGCTAAAACAGGATCCACGGTTACTGCATGGTCTGGTGAAAGCGTGGATACATCTGCTGTTTCAGAGGCATGTTGCAAGATTTTGACCCGCGCGCCATCCTGTCCGCGAATCACCGGACGGCTTGAACCTGAACCATATTGGTTCGAAGTCACCCCAAGCTCACCAGCCAAAGCATCACCAATGGTCGTGCCACCTTCAGCAAGCTTTTTGTGATCAATCAACTGATCGGCCACTGCAAAATCTGCAGCCGACTGGACTAAAGGATGTGCCTGCAATTTGATTGTTTCTAATTGTTGGCTTTGAGGGCTTTCATCGGCAAAAACAGCAGGTGCGATGACGGCAAAAATAGACAGGGTAATTAAATTCTTATGGAAAAACATGGAACTGGCTCAAAGCTGCGATTTTTGAATTACGTTATATTATAACATTTCATTTTTTTTGCAATAAAAAACATTTCATTTCTGATGCTTGAGTTAAACTATTTCAAGTTTTATTCCATAACGATTGATTCTTAAATAATTTTAGATGCCTTTTACCTTATCTCACGCGGTACTTGCCCCTCCTATTTCCAAACTTACTGGACATATGCTTCCCGTTGCAGCGCTTGCGATTGGTTGTATGGTACCAGACCTCTATCGTTTATTTACCCAAGAACAATCCAATGTGACACACCTTTGGACGTCTCTGATTCATCCCAACTTATGGATTGGACTCGGATTTTGCGCCTTGTGGTATGGGATTTATCGCCCTGCAATGTATCGTTTTGTGGGTATTCAACACGATTTAAATCTACATAGTTTTGGATCAGTGATTAAATTTATCATCACTGTTTGTGTTGCATTAATCATCGGTACAGCGACACATCTGATTTGGGATGGACTGACGCATATTGATTTTCGTACGTTTGCCTTTCGGGATTTTTTAGCACAATCGGTCAATTTACTCGGACAGACCTACCCGATGCATCGGGTATTACAAATCGGGACATCTGCCTTGGCTTTGCCATTTTTAGCTTGGATGAATCTGCACTATTATAAGAAGTATCAGCAACATTTTAAAATCAGCCGTAAGATTAAAACCTTTGCAATCGGTTTAGTCAGCCTCTCTTTGATAATGGGCAATATTTCGGTTTGGGATTATGCACGGTATATTCCATCAGAAGTTTGGCAATCGGATCTCTATTATTTTACTGGTCGAGCCATCAATGAATTTAGCCAAACTGCGTTAATAACATTCACATTAGGCTGCATTCTATTTTTATTTTTTGACAGAGATCATCGCCTGGGATAATTCTCGAACCGATACTTTAATCGCTCCCAAGTCAAAATCATGGTGTTTTTAGTAGTAGTTCTTGTGACCTATGCTTCAAAGAGGCATAATTCAACATTCGAATAAAAGCAGTACGCTGTTTACGTATGTGCTTTCCTTAACCCATATAGTTGGATTTCTAACGCTATGATGCGAACTCATTACTGCGGTTCTTTAACCGAAGCTCAAATTGACCAAACCGTAACATTATGCGGTTGGGTACACCGTCGCCGTGACCACGGTGGTGTAATCTTCCTTGACATGCGCGACCGTGACGGTCTAGTTCAAGTGGTTATCGATCCAGATACTCCTGAAGCATTCGCAACTGCGGACAAATCACGTTCAGAATTCGTATTAAAAATTACAGGCCGTGTACGTCGTCGTTATGCAGGTACTGAAAACGCGAATATCACTAGCGGTCAAATCGAAGTTCTTGGTAAAGAGATCGAAGTTCTTGCTGCTTCTGAAACTCCGCCATTCCCATTGAATGACGAAAACACAAATATTTCTGAAGAAGTACGTTTGAAATACCGTTTCTTGGACATCCGTCGTCCAGAAATGTTAGATCGCCTACGTTTCCGTTCTAAATTAACCAACCTGATTCGTAACTACTTCGAAGAAAATGGTTTCTTAGACGTTGAAACTCCTATCTTGACGCGTGCAACGCCTGAAGGTGCGCGTGACTATCTAGTTCCAAGTCGTGTTTCTAACGGTAGTTTCTACGCACTTCCACAATCTCCACAGTTGTTCAAACAGTTGTTGATGGTTGGCGGTATTGATCGTTACTACCAAATCGCTAAATGTTTCCGTGATGAAGACTTACGTGCTGACCGTCAGCCTGAATTCACCCAAATCGACGTTGAAACATCGTTCATGAGTGACGATGACATCATGGATTTAATGGAACGTTTAACAGTTAAGATGTTCAAAGAACTTCTAAACGTTGAATTCGATAAATTCCCGCGTATGACTTATGCAGATGCAATGCGTGACTATGCATCTGACAAACCGGATATGCGTATTCCTTTGAAACTTGTTGACGTTGCAGACATGATGCAAGACGTTGAGTTCAAAGTATTCGCAGGCCCTGCTAAAGACCCTAAAGGTCGTATCGTTGCGCTTCGCGTTCCGGGTGCTGGTGCACTTCCACGCAGCCAAATTGATGAATACACGAAATTCGTGGGCATCTATGGCGCGAAAGGCTTGGCTTACATTAAAGTCAATGAACTTGAAAAAGGGATTGAAGGTCTTCAATCTCCAATCGTTAAATTCATCGAGCCAATCGTGCTTGATTTGTTGAAACGTGTTGGTGCTGAAAATGGCGACATCGTCTTCTTTGGTGCGGACAAAGCAAAAGTTGTAAATGATGCAATGGGTGCTTTACGTATCAAAGTCGGTCACGACATGAAATTGGCAACTTGCGAGTGGGCTCCACTTTGGGTTGTTGACTTCCCTATGTTCGAAGAAACTGATGATGGCAAATGGACTTCTGTGCATCACCCATTCACACTGCCTAAATCAAGCGTTGAAGAAGTGAAAAACAACCCAGGTGCTGCGCTTTCTGTTGCTTACGACATGGTATTGAACGGTACTGAAATTGGTGGTGGTTCTCTACGTATCTTCAACCTTGAAATGCAAAAAGCCATCTTTGAAGCTTTAGGCATTGGTGAAGAAGAGGCAGAAGAGAAATTCAGCTTCTTGTTAAATGCCTTGAAATTTGGTGCGCCTCCGCACGGTGGTTTGGCATTCGGTCTTGACCGTCTTGTAATGTTGATGACTGGTTCATCTTCAATTCGTGACGTGATTGCATTCCCAAAAACCAAGACTGCTGAATGTCCGCTTACTCAAGCACCTGCTCCAGTTGAAGGTAACCAATTGCGTGATTTGGGTATTCGTTTACGCGAAAAACCTAAAGCTGAAACTAAAGCAGAAGCTTAATTCTTCTTTAGCTAGCAATAAAAACCCTGCTTTATGCAGGGTTTTTTTATTGCTTCAAAAATAGAATACACAATGATTAAAATTTTGATGATTTTTGATAATAGTTTCTTAAACACTATATGCTATCCTATTTAAGAATCAAACCCATGTGTACAATATTACATTGATTTAATTGCTTATATTTTGTTCTTAAGACTCTCTTCTTTTTTGATCAGTTCTATCTTAGACTTTTAGACTCTTGCCAAAATTCTAATCCAGCCTCATATCTTAAGAGTCTATTCTAACAAATCATGTATTTCATTCTAAAAGTTTTAGCCTTGCTACCTTTACGCATGTTGCAAAATCTGGCCTGCTTTGCAACATGGTTACTGTGTATAAGAAATTCATCCTTTAAACGCATAACTTGTATTAATTTAAAGCTTGCTTATCCAGAATTGACAGCGGCACAAAGATCAAAACTGCTCCATGACAGTATTCGAAGCCAATGCTTAAGTTATGTAGAATGCATTAAATGCTGGGGTATGTCACCTCAATACAGTTTAAAACTTTTAAATAAAATTCATGGCGCAAACTATTTAACAGAAGCTTTGAGCAATCAAAAAGGCGTTATTGTCGTTGTACCACATTTTGGTAACTGGGAACTCTTAAATGCCTGGCTCTGCACTCATACTCAGCCAATGATTATGTATAAGCCGAATAAGATAAAAGGCATTAACCGCTATATTTTAGAATCGCGTCAAAAGACCAATGCAGTATTGGTGCCAGCCGATGAAACTGGTGTACGTGCTATCTTCAAACACTTAAAGCAAGGTGGGCTTACCGTCATTCTTCCCGATCATTTGCCTAAACCTTCGGGAGGAATTTATGCTCATTTTTTTCAGCAAAATACCTTATCCACCACCATTGTTTCTAAATTGGCATATAAAACTCAGTGTAATGTAATTGGTTTAAGCTGTATAAGAAATCCTGATACTTCCAGTTTTACTGTTCAATGTGTTCCACTATCAAATGAGATTTTATCAAAAGATCTGCAAAAAAGTGTGGAATGCTTAAACCAGGAAATGGAACTCATGATTACAAAAATGCCAGAGCAGTATATTTGGTCTTATAAACGTTTTAGAAATTGTTATGGAAACGTTAACCCCTATAGCGTTTAAACCTGGATTTCCCTTCACATCTTGAATTAGGTCAGCAGAACACTCAAATGGAATGAATTGAGATTGATGCTTGCTAATGGCATAATAGCCCTGTTTTTCCATTATTGAGTTAAGCAAGCTATGGCTATGCGTCCTGCTGTTCGTAATCGTGGCATCATGTTGATTGTGTTCTCTATCGCACAATGGCTTTTCATGCGTTACATTTTGGCCAATGGCTTATTTAACATGGATACCAATGAACGCATTCTTTATTTTTGTGTAAGTAGTTTAGGTGGGGCCTTACTTATTTTTGTTGGCTTGATTTATATGGTATTGAAGGGTAATCCGGATAAGGAATAATCAAATCATCTAACCCAAGGACATCCGGCATAGCCCCACAAATACCTCATTGGACTAGTGTGACTATGCCCGTTATAGGCAGCCTTAAATTTAAGCAAATATTCTATTGAACCAGTATTTTAAATACACTGCATATTTAACTGGATAATAAACAAAAGCACCTTTTTTCTTGTAATAATACTTTAAGATTGAACGGTTAATCTTGAATTCGGCATCCAAAAAACTTTTTTCTTGACGATATGGCTGAATGACTTTCATCATTTCTACCGCCATTTGTAATCCATTCTGTGAAAAACTCTCATCATGAATTCGGTACTGACAAACCACTTCAGGTATATATTTTAAGATTTTCTGTTGCTTGGTTAACTTGAGCAACATATACCAGTCTTCGACTTTAATGCTTTCATCATATCCACCAACCTCAACAATGTCTTTTAAATGAAACATTTGAGTTAAAGTGGGCAAATCATGCAGATTTAATAAAATATCATCAAAACTATATTCAGTACGAGTCGATACTCTTCGATCTACAACCCTATTATTAGAATCAATTAATTCAATACCTGCAAACACACCTGTCACTTCAGGATGCTGCTCTAAATAATCAACTTGCAACTGCGTTTTATTCAGCAACATCATGTCATCAGAAGCAATAATACTGAGATACTTGCCCTGACAATGCGTCAATGCTTCATTCAAAGTCGCACATAATCCTTTATTCGGGCGTGTATTAAAATAAACACGCTCAAAACGCTGTTCACAGGCAGGAAGCATTGCCTGTATTTTTTCAACGGATAGATCCTTAGAACCATCATCAATAATAATGAGTTCAATACGAGGGTAAGTCTGGTCTATAACGCTTTGGATACTGTCTTCAATATAATTTTCATGATTATAGCAAGGGATAACGATCGAAACTAAAGGCTGCATTTAAGCACTCCCTTCCGGTACAAAAGCATTACATAATTCAATGACCTTTTGAGTTTCTTCTTCAGTTTGCGTTGGCCCCATAGGCAAACTTAAAACTTGCGCATGAATACGCTCAGTTAAAGGGAAGCTTAATTCATTCCACTCTTTATAAGCCTGTTGCTTATGTGGTGGAATTGGATAATGAATCAGAGTTTGTACAGCGTTATCTTTGAGATAGTTTTGTAGTTCCTCTCTATATTCAGATTGAATGACAAATAAATGCCATACGTGTTGCAGATTAGCACTGGCATCAACCTGAGTAAGCGGCAATACGATATATGGATTTTTTATTTGATTTAGATATATTGATGCAATTTGACGTCGTTTTTCCATTTCTTGATCTAGATATTTGAGTTTGACATCCAGTATTGCTGCCTGAATTTCATCTAAACGGCTATTCACTCCAGAGAATAAATTTTTATATTTTTCGTGTGAACCATAATTACGCAAAGCTTTTAAAGTCTGTGCAAGTTCAGAATCATTAGTGGTAATAGCCCCGGCATCACCCAATGCACCCAGGTTTTTTCCCGGATAAAAACTGAATCCTGAAGCATCGCCCCAATTCCCTGCTTTCTTCCCATCAATTTCGGCACCATGTGCTTGCGCGGAGTCTTCCAGCACCAATAAATGATGCTGCTGAGCTATTTGCATGATTTTTGGCATATCCGCCAATTGACCATATAAATGTACAGGCAAGATGACTTTGGTTTTCGCTGTAATTGCAGCCTGAATAGCCGTTGGAGAAATGTTGAGACTTTGCTCATCCGGTTCAACCAGCACAGGAGTTAAGTTGTTTGCAGTAATTGCCAATATACTTGCAATATAGGTATTGGCAGGAACAATCACCTCATCGCCATCTTGCAGTTTACCCAGCTCTTTCCAGGCACGCAGTGTTAAAATTAATGCGTCCAAACCATTGGCAACGCCAATAGCAAATTCAGCGCCGCAATACTGAGCAAAATGCTGTTCAAATTTTTCCAGTTCTTGACCACCAATATACCAGCCAGAATCAAGCACACGAGTACATGCCTCTATCAACTCCGCTCTATACTGTTGGTTTATCGTTTTTAAATCTAAAAAAGGAATCATAAAAACCGCTCTTTCAACTTTCTATTTAAAGGTTTTTCAATATATTTGAATGCCGCTGCACTCAGTAAAATGGTAATAAGAATAATGATCAGCGATAGCAATAAACCATCCAGTTTTACAGCGTACTGCATGACTGCATATTCAGCCGTCCGGATAACCAGCAAGTGAATTAAATAGAAACAGAAACTGATCTCGCCTAGCCAAACCATGTGCTTATTGGATAGGAATCTATTCAGGTAGGTAGGCTGTTTCTCCTCGCTGGACAGAGCAAAGGAAAGTATGATCAAAACCATAGGTATCCAGTAATATACTGAATATCTTAAGCCAATATCAGCAAATTGATGCAATCCAAAAAAGACAGCAAAAAGTGTCAATGAAGCAAATTCAATATATTTTGATGACCAAGCCTTAACTTTGAACAGTTCTTTCAATTTCAAATACACATGAAACAGCATCATTCCCAAAAGGAAATCTGAAAATCTGAACAGTGGCGAAATATAAAGCCAGTAATGCTTTTGCTCATCAGACAGAACCATATTCATCGCCAATATGAGTACAAACAAAGACACTAATATTACAAGTTTTGCTTTTTGTCTTAGCAACAGGATAAATGGGAACAATAAATAGAAGAACATTTCATCTGAAATACTCCATGAGGGCGCATTCAATGAGAAGAAAATTTTCTCGCTCGGGAAAAAGCTTTGTATCAATAGCACATTTTGTGCAACATATTTGCCACTTCCACCTATCAGACTGCCTAAAATCAAAGCTGCCAGCATGGTTACAAAATGCATGGGATAAATTTTTGCGATTCGGGCAACAAAAAATTCCTTTTTAGTAATTTTTTTGTCTATAAATTTATGTTCATAGTTATAGGCCAAAATAAAACCGCTTAAAATAAAAAAGAAACTGACCCCTAGAAACCCTTCAGTAAAAATACTCTCAAAAATCTGCTTATAATGTTCATAACCTTTTAAAAGTGAAAGATGACTAAATAAAACAAATAATGCAAAAAAAAACCTAAGTGAAGTAAGCGGTTTTATCATTTTTCAACAAAACCCTTAATGGTTGCCGGATTACCTATAACAATTGCATTTTCAGGCACATCCTTGGTGACTACGGCTCCTGCACCCACCATTGCATTTTTGCCAATTTTTATGCCAGGCAAAATTGTGGCATTTGCCCCAATACTCGCACCTGTTTCTACCACAGTTCTTAAAAACTCTTCAGGATATTGTTTTGAACGCGGATGCTTATCATTGGTAAAAGTCACACATGGACCAATAAAGGCATCATCTTCAATGGTAATGCCATCCCAAATAAATACACCTGATTTCACGGTAACGTTATCGCCAATTACCACATCATTTTCAATCAGGGTGTGTGCACAAATATTACAATTTGACCCAATTTCAGCTTGCGCTAGAATCACGCTATATTGCCAAATGCGTGTATCCAAGCCAATATTTTGGGTCTTTACATCCGCTAAGGGATGAATAAAAGGTCTATGGACTTCTTTTAAGAAATCATCATAACTGCGAATATAATCAGACTCATCATAATAATCACTGGCCAAAACCAATAATAAACAATCCTCTGAAAAGTCATGCATTTCATGCCAGACAAGAGGAGGAATTCGTAGTCCTTTATTGGCACCTTCCAGCCATACTTCCTCTTTGTGTTTACCATTATCCATCACCATTTTGCACTTTCCTTTTAAGCAGAAAGCAATTTGATGAAGTTCTTTATGCGCATGAAAGCCACGAGGAACATCCGACTGAGTGTCAAAAATGTAATAGAGCCTTTTTACTTCGAAAGGGATATTTTTATTTGACTCAACGACTACCAGAGAGCCTCTCTGATCTCCCAGATCTGGCAATTCAACCCACTCAATTAAATTCATGGCCAGCTCCATGTTCTACCAAAGAAATTAAATACTGACCATAATCATTTTTACTCATGCTTTGGCCAATTTCTAAAACCTGTTCTTTGCTTAACCAGCCTTGATTAAATGCAATTTCTTCCAAACATGCCACTTTATAACCTTGGCGTTTTTCCAAAGTTTCTACAAATTGAGCGGCTTCAAGCAAACTGCTATGCGTACCGGTATCCAGCCAGGCAAAACCACGGCCCAGCAATTCAACATTTAAATCGCCACGCTCTAAATACATTTGGTTCACTGTGGTAATTTCCAGCTCACCCCGATCTGAAGGTTTAACCTGCTTGGCAATTTGAATGACATCATTGTCATAAAAATATAGTCCCGTTACGGCAAAATTAGATTTGGGATGCTTCGGCTTCTCTTCTAGAGATACGGCACGTCGCTGTTCATCAAACTCAACCACGCCAAAACGCTCAGGATCTTTCACCTGATAACCAAAGACAGTTGCCCCTTGACCACGTGCAACCGCCTGTCTCAACATTGGCGTAAAACCTTGACCATAAAAAATATTATCGCCAAGGACCAGGCAAATATTGCTGTCGCCAATAAAATCTTCACCAATAATAAATGCTTGTGCCAAACCATCCGGGCTTGGCTGAACTGCATATTGCAGACGAATACCAAATTGTGAACCATCGCCCAATAAACGCTCAAAACTGCCTTTATCTTCTGGTGTGGTAATGATTAATACATCCTGTATTCCCGCCAACATAAGAACAGAAAGTGGATAATAGATCATCGGTTTATCATAAATTGGCAGAAGCTGTTTCGATACACCCTTGGTAATAGGATATAAACGCGTACCTGAACCGCCAGCGAGAATAATCCCTTTTGTAGTTATAGACATTATGATTGCACACCTAATCTTTCACGTTGATAGCTACCATCTTGAACTCGACGGCACCACTGTAAATTATTTAAATACCATTCAACTGTTTTACGGATACCTGTTTCAAAGGTTTCCTCTGGCTTCCAGTGAAGCTCATTGGCAATTTTTGCAGCATCAATCGCGTAACGCAAATCATGCCCAGGACGATCTGTCACATAAGTAATTAAAGATGCGTAAGTCGTTTGATCTGCTCGTGGTCTTAATTCATCCAGTAATGAACAAATGGTTTTCACCACTTCAATATTTTGCTTTTCGTTATGACCGCCAATGTTATAAGTTTCACCAATCTTGCCTGTTGAAGCGACTTTATATAAAGCACGGGCATGATCTTCCACGTAGAGCCAGTCCCGAATTTGCTGACCATTGCCATACACAGGCAATGCTTTACCTTCTAGGGCATTCAAAATGACCAGCGGAATCAGTTTTTCCGGGAAATGGTAAGGACCATAATTATTCGAGCAATTGGTCACAATCGTAGGTAAACCATAGGTTCGATACCAGGCACGAACCAGATGATCAGAGCTTGCCTTGCTCGCAGAATACGGAGAACTTGGTGCGTAAGGTGTGGTTTCTGTAAATAGATCGGTTGTTCCTTCCAAGTCTCCATAAACTTCATCTGTAGAAATATGATGAAAACGGAAATCTGCTTTTTTGTCCGAATCTAAAGCCATCCAATATTTGCGTATCACTTCGAGTAAGGTATAGGTACCCACAATATTGGTTTGAATAAATGCAGCAGGACCATCAATTGAACGGTCTACGTGTGATTCTGCCGCTAAATGCATGACGATATCTGGCTGAAAGCTTGCAATGGCTTGTTCTAATGCTGCTGTATCACAAATGTCGATTTGTTGAAATGAATAGCGCGTATTATTTTCTACTTCTATTAAAGACTCTAAATTGCCTGCATAAGTAAGTTTATCAATATTTAAAACTTCATCTTGAGTATGATTGATAATATAGCGAATAACTGCTGAGCCAATAAAACCTGCTCCGCCAGTAATTAAATATTTCATTCGTTTCTCATCCTGACACTTTATGATCATCATAACTTTGTGAAGTTTGGCTGGTCATTTTATTACTTTTTATAATTTTTTTATACGAATAATCCTGTTAATTTTCATTATTAACTCTACTCAAGCGAAATACTTTCGCCAAATAAAACCTTGTTCTTCTCAAGACTTACTCAATAAAATCAACAAATAAAATCAATATGTTATATATTTTATTATTGGTTTAATTTAACGACTAAAAAATATAGAATAGCGCTAGCAACAATTTATATTTGAATATCAATATGGCAAAAATCTTAATTTTATGCATCACCCTTAAAGACAGCATTGAAAGACAACAAAATATTACTCAACAGATTACGGCCTTAAAACAAGCAACTCCCGATATTCAAGTAGATTTTCAGTTTTTTGATGCGGTCTATGGTAAAAAACTGCCGCCTGAATATATTGTTTTTCTGGATTTAAGCCGAAAATTTGCAGGTCAGTGTGAACACGCTTTAGGTCCAAGTGAGTTTGGATGCTACTTAAGCCATATGAAAATTTGGCAAAGACTTTCTCAAGGTGATTATGCTGCCTATGACCGTGTCATCATTCTTGAAGATGATGTGATGGTGAACCTTAATCACATTAATGAAAAGTTGAAATCACTTATTCAGACCAATCCAGAATTTGCATTTTTAAGCGGCCATACTGAGCCTTCACGTCGCAGAATCCGCGGCTATAGCAGTGAAGATGGTTTGTATTTCAATATGTCTGGTCCCAAAGACTTATATACAGGCGCGTTTGCTTACTCAATTACCCCTGCTACAGCGCAAAAATTCATTGAAAAGCAAATTAGAAAATTATCTTATTTAGATGACTGGACTTACCTGCTCAAGGGTTCAACTACGGCACCATTTTATTATTGTTTTGAACATAATGATGATATGCAAAGTAACATTGCTCCAGACCGGCAAATTTTCATGAAAAAGCCAAACCGCTTTAAAAAGAACTACCGAAAAATTAAGAATGATGTTTTTTCCCGCATTATCTCATTATTCTTATTTAAGAAAATTATTCGCTTGTCTGCATTTATCGCTGAAAATAAAAATGTTTTACAAACATTAAATTCCCAGCATAAGCAGGACTAAAATCATGAAAAAATACCTTTTTATTCAGGATCACCTGTATGGCGGCGGCGCAGAACAGATTTGTATTGATACTGCGTTGGGGTTAAAAAATAATGGTCATCAAGTTACAGTTTTACTGTTAGACGGAACCCATATTCGCACTCACTACCCCGCTGACCTTGATGTTATTAAATTCAACATCACCCCTGAGTTTTTACAAGGGAGTATTAAAAAAAATAAGCTTAAACGTGTCAGCCTAGATCAGCAAAATGAACTAAAGCAGATCATAATTGACCTGAATCCGGATACGATTATTGCCGGGCATTCGCATGCCTTTTGGCTATCGCCTATTTTATCTGGCAATGTTTGGTACTGGGTACATGGTGATTCTTTAGGTTTAGTCATGAAGAAAAACCTCGGCTTCTTTAAATATCTAGAAGCGCTGAAAAAATTCATCCAGTGCAAGCGGGCATGTAACTTTCTTTTCCAGGACAAACAACTGGTCGTGGTTAATCAGGACATTGCTAATTTACTGAATAAGCATGTCAAAAATGCCACAGTTAAAGTAATTCATAATGGAATTGATGTTGAACGGTTAACGCAAAATATCGATCCACACACTGCGATTGAAAAAAAATGGGACAGCATTTTTGTAGGGCGCTTGTCTGAAGAAAAACAACCGGATGTTGCGCTGCGTGCATTTGCACAAGCCAATCTGAATGGGCGTATGGCAATTGTTGGCGATGGCCCAATGCTGGAAGAATTAAAGCTTTTAGCTCAAGAGTTAAAGCTTGAAAATCGCGTTGATTTTTTAGGTTGGCAAAACCAGCCCAATCAATTTATTCAGCAAAGCCGTAGTTTAATTTTATCTTCCAGAACAGAAGGTTCACCGCTGATTATTCCAGAAGCATTAATATTGGGCACACCTGTAGTCGCCTATAATTGTTGTGAAGGCGTAGAGTTTCAGCTGTCCTCTGGTGAGCTGCTCCAGGGATTAGTACCTTTAAATAATCTTTCTGCCTTAGCAAAACAGCTTGAACAGGTGGTAAACAGTCCTTATCCAATTCGAGAGCAAGATAGGCAACGTCTCAGCATTACAGAAATGGTTAAAGCTTTTGAAGCCCTCTAAATTCAGCAAGCAACGATTAATTTAATTTGAGAATTTGTGATGTCATTGTCTCGTATCTTGTTAAAAAAATGGTATAAATTTCAACAAAACCAACAGCTCAAAAAGTTTAATTCTCATTGGTACATGCGCTTTGGCTGGATTGATCAACCCTTAAAAAGCCAAGATCAGTTACGGGATTTATTTGAAATCCATTCGCCTAGACAATTCACCTTTGCAGATTGCTTCTATGTACAGGAAAATGATCGTCATTTCATTTTCTTTGAAGAAGTGGATGATGTTCATCCCGTTGGTTTTCTGTCAGTTTTAGAAGTATTTAAAGATGGGGCATATACAGAACCACAGACCATTTTAAAACTGGATTACCACCTGTCTTATCCATGCGTGTTTAAGGTCGAAAATGACTGGTATATGATTCCTGAAACCAGTGCCAATAAAACCATTGAACTTTGGAAATGTACTGAATTCCCACTAAAATGGGAAAAACATTCCAATATTTTAGAAGGTATTGAAGCAGTTGATAGCACACCTTTTTACCATGAAGGCATGTGGTACCTGTTTACCTCGACACGCAGAAACTGTAAAAAATTTGGTGACCGTTTAGACCTGTTCTTTACTGAGGATATTCTCAATCCAAACTGGCAAGAACATCCGCAAAACCCAGTATGTAAAGGTCAGCAACAGTTCCGTATGGCAGGCAAACCTTTTATTTATAAGGGGAAACTGGTTCGACCAAGCCAAGATTCACTCAAACGCTATGGCGGTAATATTGAGCTGAAAGAAATTATTCAACTTAGCCCGACAGTTTATCAAGAGCAGCTTTTAGAAGTAGTATTGCCAGACTGGAATAGCGCGGACGATGGCTGCCACACCATTAATGCCGAAAATAATTTTGTAGTATTGGATGCAATTCGTCTATCCGCTAAAAAATAATTAAGCCTTTAGCAAACGTTCATAAATCTTGAGCGTTTGCCGGGTCATTGACGCCACCGTTAATTCCGCTTTAGCTTTAGCAAATAAAGGCTGAAAATCCTGTTGGGCAGGTACATTTAACGCATTTTGAATGGCATGCTGTAATCCCTGTACATCGCCAATCTCAGCCAAATAGGCTTCCGGCAGCCATTCAACCACACCATTCACCTTCGTTGCAGCCATGACTTTGTCTGCTTGTAAAGCTTCCACCATCACCAATGGAAAACCTTCCCGGTCAGATGAAAGCACGACCACATCGGCCAACTGCACCAGATCACGTGCATCGGTTCGAAAGCCTAAAAATGCCACCTGGTTTTGCATTTTCAATTCAATGACTTGTTGCTCAAGTGCTGGACGCAATGAACCATCCCCCACAATCCAAAGATTCGCATCAATGCCCTGCATGGCTTGAATCAATAGTGAAATATTTTTAACAGGTTCTAAACGGCCAATGCACATCACATTTTTTTTACCCGCATCTAAGGCAGGAAACTGTTTATTTATTTCTGCTTTCAATATCAGCTTTTCTGCATCCGTCAGGCTGGGCTGTGCATATACGCCGTTATAAACAACATGTGCTTTCGACTCAGGAATTCCTTGTGTTAATGCCTGACTTACGGCAATAACTGCATCTCCAACCAGATAAGCAGATTTATTCTTTTTCGTACCGTGAACGGTCGTCACCACTTTGACATTGGCTAAAAATAGCCGAATCCGGGAAACCAGTTCAGCAGCCTTACCGGCTTGGGCATGTACAATATCGGGCTGAATCTGTTGAATAAGGGACTTCAATTGCCACAACAAACAGATATTCCAGCGACTACGGGCAAAATCTAGTGGATGAAAATGCACATACTCATTAAACTTTTCTGCATAACACGGATGCGCAATCATATGCACATCATGCTGCAATGACATTTCGTTGACCAGATTAAAAGTATGCTGTTCCAGGCCACCCACACCGCCACTGGTTGCCAAAACCTGAACGATCTTCATGTTTTGTCCTGTTTATTCTTGGACGCATTTTGATACTGTTCAAACAGCTTGGCTTCTTTTAAAAAAGCATAAAATGCATTGATCATGCTGTTCACAAAACCACGCCAGCCATTCAAGCAACTACGGCGGATAAAGTAGGATTTCAAGAAGGTCACAGGCATAACCAGACTCAATTTTAACAAGCTGGGCTTTTTGCCTTTTTGAAATTTTTCAGCAGCTTTCAAATTGGAATACTGATTGTTTTTTTCAACTTTGACAAAAATACTCGATTCACCGTAGTGGTAAATATCGCCTTCAGCACGAATACTCTGCCCATCCACAATCACATTTTCATGGACCTTATTTTCCAGATCATAATGTCCTTTGCTTTTGCGGAAAAAACGCACTTTGGCATGCTTTTTTGTATGCTTACTGTTTGGTACACCCAAGAAGACATCATTAATGGGTGTGATTAAGGCATCAATCTGATTGGCTTGAATGGTCTGTTCAATTTCATTTTTCAATTCAGGTGATAACACTTCATCACCATCCAAATTTAGCACCCAATCATGTTGACACTGTGCCAGAGCCAGGCTTTTTTGTCCGGCATAACCTTGCCAGTCTTGGTGCGAAATACGGACATTAGAAAATGACTGAGCAATGGCATACGTATTATCGGTGCTGCCAGAATCCAGAATAATCACTTCAGCAAAATCACGCACACTGTTTAAGGTATCTTCAAGCCATGCGCCGCAATTTAAAGTGACGATATAAACACTACATGGAATACTCATAATTTATAACGTCCTTTGGCTAAGGCAATACGCATTTGCAAGGCATTCATTGCCCCGTGTGTGCTGACACGTGGGATATTAAATTGATTTTCAGCTGTATAGGCTTCGATTTTTTTACGTGTAGATACCGCATTTTTAAAGCCGATTTCTTTGGCCATTTGCTGATGCTTTTCATTAAAACGGCCAAAAGGATAAGCAAAACTTGGACAGCGTCCAACAAGTGCTTCCACATCCTGTTTGGAGGCCTGTATTTCTGCAAAAGCTTGTTCATCGGACAGTTTCAGCAAATTGACATGATGCTGTGTATGCGCACCAAACTCAATCACGCCCGAATCAGACATTTCGCGAATCTGTTCAGGGTTGAGTTTTTCAATGCCTTCAATTTGAGTCGCTAAAAAAATGGTCGCCTTGGCATGGTATTTTTTTAGCAAGGGATAGGCATATTGATAATTATCTAAAAAACCATCATCGAATGATAATGCCACAATATTTTTTTGCCCTTGAAACTGCTCCAGTTCCGAGACAAAACAGAAGGTAGATTGCTGTTTGCTCAGATATTGCAGCAGTTGCTCGAACTTGGCTGGCGGCATATTCATGCCTGAAGCTTCTGAATGTGGTGTCACCTGGTGCAGCATGACTATTCTTGGCAAACTGGCACTACGAAATGGTAGCCAAAAAGTATAATTTCCCAGCAGATATAAAACTGCCGCAAAGATGACTAAACCCAGCACCACATACAAGGCCCACATTATGCATATACCTCATGTGACCATTCATAGACTTCTGACAAAGGCTGATCAAAAGTTACTTCAAGCATAAACTGGGTAATTCGTTGAGCATTAAAACTATTGCGTGTTTTTTGCCAACCCGCTTCTGCCATACTTTTGGCCTCAGCGGGATGCTCTGCATAAAACTTGATTTTTTCAGCCAAATCAAACTGATCATCAAAGTAAATAATTTCTTGATCAGTATAGAGTTTATCGAAGCCCGGAATTCGTGGACTGAATGTTAACAAGCCATTGCCTGTAAGCTGCACAATCCGGTCAGAACTATATAGCGTGACATCATTTTTACGCGAATAATTCAGTCCCATACGCGATTCAGACAACACTTTATAATAGCCTTTACCATACACACCGGGTTGTTCAAAACAGCCATAATACTGATATTGAATATGATTATTCTTTAAGGTATCAGCCAAATCTTTGAGGAATTTTTCACGCTCCGGCTCTTTATACACCACGCCACAGAAAATAAATTCCTTATCAATATTGTTTGATTCAAACTGTTTTAATTGTTCTACATTTCGGTGTCCCACATTGGGCATATAGGCCACTTTTAAATGCGGCTGTTTTAGTTTTCTCAGATACTCACCGCCCGTGGTGCAGAAAATGGCATCCAGATAGGGTGAAAATTCACGAACAAAGCCGAGTTTCTGTTCCAGATACAATGGATCTACGTACCAAAAGGCAATTTTTGTTTGTGGATAGCGCTGCTTGATTTCTTTGAGCACATTCGGACTCATCAGGTCACTATGCCCCACTAAAACCAGATCTGGCTCAATATTATCCACAATTTTTAGAATTTCTTTATTGGCCCAGCTGGCACCGAGTTTTTTGGTTTTGAACACAGTCCCCATACGTGCCATATCGCGAAAACTGAAATCATAAACAAAATGACCATTTTCAATTAATCCCGCTGAAATTTTGCGGTCTGTGCAGTAAAAATGCGCGCCTTGTTTATTAAAGCCAAAATTCGCAATATGTAAAATTTTCATGAAAAAAACAACTCTATGTTTTCAATAATATATCAGCAACTCGGGTTGCTTCATTCAGTTTTAAATTCAATAGATTATGATGTGATTTATCTGACGATGTCGATAAAAGCTGATCTAACAACGTGGTAATTCTATCAGATTTCAAACGGTCTATTGCAATAACCCCAACCAAGCATCCACCAGTTAAAGCCTCAAAAATCATGGAAACACTGTCTTCAGTGACCCAAACCGCTTCTGCCTTTTGCATTTCCTCAAAAATCCAGCCTTGCGGCGTATCTTCAACTGGAAAAATCTGTAACTGGTTTGCATAAGGCTGTGCAGATAAATGTTGAAGGAATTCTTTGGGTGTACGGCGTGAGGTGGTTAAAATAATGTCAGCATTTGGATTATGCTGCACAATATTCTGAATTGCCTCCAACACCTTTTCTTCACTCCACTGATGACGTTTAGAAGAACCACCCAAAGCAATCAAAATACGATTGGCTTGATGACGCTGTTCATTGACAATCGGGTTTAAAGCGCCTTGGGTAGTGATGACATGACTGGATTCAGCTACGCCATCATGTTCAGGAATAATGGCATAATCAAACCAGCTGAAAGGAAAATTTGGCTTCATTAAAATGACAGTTTTCGCTTGAGGGAATACTTTCCCCAGCAGCAAAACCCGTAATTGCGTATGGCTACCTACACCAAAAATATAATCTGGCTTTTGTTCAAACAGCGCTAATTGATGACTCAACATGCCTTTTAACAGCGTGAAAATTGGCAATTGCTGAATGGATATTTCCTGAAAAGTTACTTCGCTATTGCTTATACGCTGCATAGCCTTATACAAACCGACTGCTTGCGAACGGTGCCCCGCTTTACCATCACTGACGTAGACAATATGCATGTTGTATTGTTTCCTTTCACAGCCTAAAGCAATAAAAAAAGGCGAAACTTTCGTTCCGCCTCTTCATCTTAACCGATCGACTTATTTTACGTAAGTTAACCAGTGTGCATATTTAGGATCTTTACCCTGAACTGCATCAAAGAATGCTTTCTGGATTTTTGTTGTAATTGGGCCACGACAGCCTTCACCAATCACACGGTCATCATATTCACGGATAGGCGTCACTTCAGCGGCAGTACCTGTGAAGAACGCTTCATCACCAATATAGAATTCGTCACGGGTAATACGGCGTTCAACCACTTCAATGCCCAAGTCTTTGGCAATGGTAATGATGGTTTGACGGGTAATACCATCTAAAGCACCGCCAGCGATATCCGGTGTATGCAATGCGCCATCTTTTACCAAGAATACGTTTTCGCCAGAACCTTGGCATACATAACCTTGTGGATCCATCAGCATGGCTTCGTCATAACCAGAATGTGCCACTTCTTGGTGTGCAAGAATAGACAAAGTATAGTTACCAGACGCTTTTGCTTTACACATGGTCACGTTTGGATGGTGGTGGGTAAATGATGAAGTTTTAACGCGAATACCTTTCGCCATCGCTTCTTCACCGAGGTAAGCACCCCAGCCCCATGCCGCTACTGTGGCATGAATTGTATTATTTGTTGCAGCAATACCGAGCTTTTCAGAACCAATAAAAATAATTGGGCGCAAATAGCATGAAGCTAATTTATTTTCGCGCACGACATCAATTTGAGCTTGCTCAAGTACCGCCTGATCAAATGGAACTTTCATTTGATAGATTTTTGCAGAGTTCAGCAAACGTTTGGTATGGTCTTGGAGACGGAAAATCGCGGTACCATTTGGTGTTTCATAAGCACGGACACCCTCAAAGACCCCCATACTGTAATGTAAGGTATGAGTTAGGACGTGGATTTTCGCCTCACGCCAGTCAACCATTTGTCCATCTTGCCAAATAAAACCATCACGATCAGCCAAATTCATGGCACACACTCCAAATTTTTATACACAGTCATTTTTATCCAATGCAGACATTGCAGTTGGATCAATTAATCTTTGCCATAACTTGCAAACGACCTCTCGGGTATCGCGCCAGTCGTCAGCTGAAACTTGCATGGATTGATTCGCAAGTGCTAAACGATGGCTCTCGGCTCGTTCACGGAGATAAGCTTGAATCAATGCTGTCGCATCGGCGCTGGATAAGCGATCCGTTTTTGCGGCATCCTCAAGGATTCGTACGTTGTCGGAGTAATGGGCGAGATCAGGATTCGACCCACTCCATGCTAATACCGCATACTGTGCCATAAATTCGATATCAACGATACCACCTGCATCCTGTTTTAAATGAAAAATCCCATCTTTTTGCTGCTCTTTGGAAGAACCCAAATGGTCTTTCATCTTCTGGCGCATTTTCAGTACTTCTGCTCGAACATTCGCCTCATCCCGCGGTTGAGTCAAAATATGGCAGCGTAATGCTTCGAATTTATTGCGCAGAGTTGGCTCGCCTGCAATTGAACGGGCACGCACCAGGGCCTGGTGTTCCCACAGCCAGGCATTTTTCAATTGATATTGCTCAAAGGCCTTTAAGCTTGTTACCAACAATCCAGCCTCACCCGATGGACGTAAGCGGGTATCAATTTCATAAACACGCCCATCTAAGGTTTGCGTGGTCATCAGCGATATGAATTTTTGTGCGACGCGCATGGCAAACTCAAAACCGCTAATCTGCTTGATCCCGTCAGTATCGCCTTGCTCACTCATATAGTGAATAAAGACCAGATCCAGATCTGAGCCATAACCCAGCTCAATACCACCCAATTTGCCATAACCTGCAACTGCGAAAGCCATATGATCGAGTGAACAACGTTGCTCTTCAGCATCTAAAGGATAGCCATGCTTTTTAGCAGTAATTTGATAAGCCAAATTCAGCGCAGCATTAACCGATACCTCGGCAATATCGGTTAATGCATCGGAGACTTTCATCAGTGGACTTTCCGCCAGTACATCACTGGCTGCCACAGCCAAAACATTGGATTTTTTGAATAAACGCAGCACGCGCATTTGATCTTCGACCTGATCAATTTCAATACGCAGCAATTGCTGACGCAGCGAATCTTCCAGATCCTGACGTTTTGGCAGTTCAAAATCCATCGACAGGAATTCATCTAGCAATACCGGATAATGCGTCAGTTCTTCACAAATCCATGGACTTACCGTCGCCATTTTCACTAGGCGCTGTAACGCCCCTTTGCTTTCAATCAGCATCACCAGATAGACGGTACGGCGTAGGACCGATTCGACCAAAGGCATCAAGCGCAATAATGCCACTTGCGGTTTGTCCGACTGCAAGATGGCTTCGATCAGATGCGGCCAAAACGTCTTTAAACGCTGTACGGCTTTGGCGGGCAATTTTTTCAGCGCATGTCCATACCAGAATTCATGCACCAGATTTTTGGCATCTTCATCCAGTACCTCGTTCAGCTGTTTCTCTAATTGGGTAAAACTTTCTATTAAAGGATCAGGTTCTTTTTCCTTGATCAGATGTTCAAACTGGTAAATGACTTTGGCGCGTTTTTGATTGAGTAACGCTAAAAATTGATCCCAAGTATCAAAGCCCAGGGTTTCAATCATACGGTTGCGTAAATCAGGTTCAGTCGGTAAAGACTGGGTTTGCTGATCATTTAAGGCTTGAATGGCATGCTCGATACGGCGCAGGAACAGATAGGCATCTTCCAGTTCAAACACAGCATTTTGCTCAAGAAGTCCCACTTCCCCCAAATGATGCAGACTCACCAAACACTGGCGATCTTGCAGCTCCAATTTTGCCCCGCCATAAATCAGCTGAAAGACCTGAACAATAAATTCAACCTCGCGAATTCCGCCAGCACCCAGCTTAATATCATCTTCAATATTGCGGCGTTGTACTTCGCGTTCAATCATGGCTTTCATTTCGCGCATCGCTTCAAATGCGGTGTAATCCACGTATTTACGAAAAACAAATGGTCGGGTCATATCCAGCAGTTCTGCCCCTTCTTTGCCACCGGTGACAATGCGCGCCTTGATCCAGGCATAGCGTTCCCATTCACGGCCATGCTGGCTTAAATATTTTTCTAAAGCGGCGTGACTGATTGCCAGAGCAGAACCATCTCCCCAAGGGCGCAGGCGCATATCAACACGGAATACAAAACCGTCTGCAGTAATATGATCGAGCAGATAAATCAGTTTTTGTCCCCACAGTATACAAAACTGCTGTACGTCAATACATTTACGGCCATTGGTTTCGCCCTGTTCATCAAAGGCAAAAATAAGATCAATATCACTTGAAAGATTAAGCTCTTGCGCCCCAAGTTTACCCATGGCCACCACAATGAGATCCTGCACAGCACCACCGTAACCGATCGGCTCACCATGCTTGGCCACCAAGGGAGCACGGGCAAAATCTTTGGCTGCACAAATGGCGGCATCGGCAAAATCGGAAAGCTCACGGGTCAAGGTCACCACATCGGTCAACCGATTGGCATCCTGCCAAATCCAGCGAAACATCAAGCGTGCACGAAGCACACGAATGGCATGCATCCATGTGCTTTCATCTGCAATCTGCTCTAGCGTGTCATGAATAAAATTCTGGATTTGCGTGGTCGTTAAAGGAAGGAGAAATTGATCAACTGCATAATCTTGCTCTAATAAAGCACTGTGTTTTCCCAATACCTGTTCTGCATATTGGCTCGCTCGCAATGTGTTGTGCAATTGTTCCGCATTCATCTTAAAACCTTCAGCCTGATTTTTTTCTAGTTATAGCAGCTGAATTCAGATAGGGGAAAAGAAAAATTTATTTTCTATACTTTTACTTTTTCAGTTTTGAGAGGTTCCTGAGTTAAAGCCTGATGAGCATTGGTGGCTGCTGGTAAAGTCACATTAAACGTCGTGCCTTCCCCTTCCCTAGAATCTACAGAAATTTGACCATGGTTCAGATCAATAAATCGCTTACACAACACCAGCCCCAAACCGGTACCTTTTTCCCCTGCAGTACCTTTAATACTGGCAGTAACCGACTGCTGGAACAGCTGATCCATTTGTGTCTGACTCATACCCAGACCGGTATCCCGAACAGAAATATGCACACCTGCTTCGGACTCACTTGCATGGATGATGACGCGGCCCGTGCCATCGGTTGGGGTAAATTTCAAAGCATTGGAAACCAAGTTTTGGATTATTGAAGTGATCATATTGATATCGGCGTAGACTTTAATGCCTTCATCAATCTGGTCAATAAGCTGAATATTTTTCTTTATCGCCAGACTATTCAATACATTAGAAACGATCTTGCTTGACTGTTTTAATTCAAAATTAATTGGATGATAGATAAAGCGCCCACCCTCAGCCATCGCCCAATTTAATAGACTTTCCAGCAGGTTATAAGTCGATTGTGCCGTATCGTATAAATATTCAGAAATACTTTGTACACTGGATTCATCAAGTGTTTCACGTTCTTGTGCCAGCACTTCCGAAAAGCCGAGTAAACCATGAAATGGGGCTCTTAAATCATGCGCAATAATTTGGAAAAACTTGGTTTTACTGAAATTGAGTGCCGCTTGCTGCTCATACATTTCTTTGAGTTCGGCATGGTCTGCTTTCAGCTCAATAATATGGATCAAGCTGTTCGTAAAATCACTTACAGTTGCAATATCTTCAGCATCAAAGAGTTTTTGTTGCTGATCAAAAAACAGTGCCTGACCAATTGAAGTGCCGTCATTGATACGCAGATCAAAAGCCAGATAACGCTTGGCTTCCACCCCAAATTGACTAATATGCTGCACCAGATTCGGATATTGATGATGTTGATGATCAATAAAATTATGCCCTTCAAAATAAGAGCTTAGATAGGTTTCGCATGGCGAACAGAATGCCTTGAAACCATGAGGAGAAGAATACCAGATATAAGGCTCGTTATGAAAAGCCAGCACAGCCTGTCCAGCTCCAAGCATTTTCCGGGCAAACTTTAAAAAACGTTCAACCTGATTTGTCGATGTAAAAACGCCTAACAATAATGAAATTTTACATGCGCTAAGCTGCTCAGTCTCCGAGCCTATTTCAAGCAACTGCATTTTCATATTTGATTCATCCAATCACTATTGTTTGTTGTTTTAAAAAATTGATTATCACATTTAACCTTATTAACAAAGTTTCACAGCGAAGACAATGAACAAAGACAAAAAGTGCCAATTTAAGCCAATATTTATCTATAAATTTCACCTCAAAATCGACATCAAACTTCAACTATTCTAGGCAATAAAAAACCAATTCTTTATTATCTCCTTAGTTTTTTTATAATTTTTTCTTCGTACGAAGCAGACTTGACCAGAAACCTCAAAGCCTGAGCCAATAAGGATTTGATTAAAATAACACACTGCTAGATTTTCATTGGGATACTGATCCAAGTAAACGCGCCCCGAATCATCAATAGATTTAATTAATGAATAATTGATCAGATTTAGCGAGAGCAGAAGTCAATTATTCAACTTACTTCAGTAGCCTCTCTGTTACAAAAATCATAGAGAGTAAATAGCCATATTTCTTCAATAAAAGTTGAACAATCACCTTTTTTCATGCATGCAGATTATTAAATTATCCACGCAAATAATTCCTTGTTTCTAGGATGCTACCTTTCCCATAGTGTTACTCAGAACAATTGTTCACTCGCTTAATATCTTCTTTTTCCATAAGATCTGTAGCACTTTCACTTTTTATATGACAGCGACTAAAATAATCGTGACTAGAAAGCTTTTAAGCTGAACACTACGCAATAGCAATAAGTCCATTCTTCCCCACAATAGCTTTGCTGCCGATCCGAAAAGAAATTTGTATCTTTTCACTACGAGATAATTTATTTCCATGATACCCAACATGTTGCAAGTAATTAGTTTACAAATCGGCAAAAAACGCCTGTTGGATTTTTTCATTTTTTTCAGTACAAAAATAAATTAAGTTTATGATAATTATATGTTAATTTTTATTTTAACCCAAAATCAATACTTATATAGTAAAGAGCATGAAGTACCACATCAGAGGCTGGCAACCCGGCCCCGATTCGAAAAATGACTAAATTTCACGTAGAATAGGGGGATTGGTGAACAACACTGATGTATACAAATTTTCAGCCAAAGACCAATATGCATGATATTGCTGTTCGGCTGAGGTGCAAATAAGCGCCGATACTTTTAATGTTTTATTTAAGCAAACCGGTTCGCAGAACTGAGCCAAAAGCTCGGCACTGACAAACTCAATCTAAAGCAAGGGGCTATATATGGCTGGTGGAAAGTCAAAAATCATTTACACATTGACCGACGAGGCGCCTCTGTTGGCGACCTATTCCCTGCTGCCGATCATTGAGACCTTTACCAAGCCTGCTGGCGTAGAGATTGTCAAAAAAGATATCTCTGTAGCTATACGTGTGCTTGCAGAATTTACGGACTTTCTAAGCGATGAGCAGAAAGTACCGAATAACCTGGCAGAGCTTGGCCGTCTTACACAAGACCCAGACACTAATATCATTAAACTTCCTAATATTAGTGCTTCAGTTGGCCAGTTGACAGCTTGTATCAAGGAACTTCAATCGAAAGGCTATGCTCTTCCTGACTATCCGGAAAACCCGGCAACTGAGGAAGAAAAAGCAATCAAAGCACGTTACAGCAAATGTTTAGGTTCTGCTGTAAACCCAGTATTACGTGAAGGTAACTCTGACCGTCGTGCACCGGCTGCAGTTAAAAACTACGCGAAAAAACACCCGCACTCTATGAGCGAGTGGAAACAATGGTCACAAACTCACGTTTCTCACATGGAAGAAGGTGACTTCTACCACGGTGAAAAGTCTATGACTTTAGACCGCGCTCGCAATGTGAAAATGGAGCTTATCACTAAGAACGGCGAAACTATCGTTCTTAAGCCTAAATTAGCACTTCTAGACGGCGAAATTATCGACTCAATGTTCATGAGCAAGAAAGCGCTTTGCGATTTCTATGAAAAAGAACTTGAAGATTGTCGCGAAGCTGGCATTTTGTTCTCTCTTCACGTTAAAGCAACCATGATGAAAGTTTCACACCCGATCGTATTCGGTCACTGTGTGAAGATTTACTACAAAGAAGCATTCGAAAAACACGGCAAACTGTTTGATGAGTTAGGTATTAACATCAACAACGGTATGGCGGGTCTTTACGAAAAAATTGAAACACTTCCAACTTCTGTTCGTGAAGAAATCATTGCTGACCTACATGCTTGCCAAGAACACCGTCCTGCGCTTGCAATGGTGGATTCTGCAAAAGGCATCACCAACTTCCATTCTCCTAACGACATCATCGTAGATGCTTCTATGCCGGCAATGATCCGTGCCGGTGGTAAAATGTGGGGTGCTGATGGTAAACAGTATGATGCTAAAGCAGTAATGCCTGAATCTACTTTCGCGCGTATTTACCAAGAAATGATCAATTTCTGTAAATGGAACGGTAACTTCGACCCACGCACTATGGGTACTGTGCCAAACGTTGGTTTGATGGCGCAAAAAGCTGAAGAATACGGTTCACACGACAAGACTTTTGAAATCTCTGAAGCAGGTATTGCAAACATCACTGACCTTGAAACAGGTGAAGTGTTGATGTCGCAAAACGTTGAGCAAGGCGATATCTGGCGTATGTGTCAGGTGAAAGATGCTCCGATCCGTGACTGGGTGAAACTTGCAGTCACTCGTGCACGTAACTCTGGCATGCCTGCAATCTTCTGGCTTGACCCATACCGTCCACACGAAAATGAATTGATCAAGAAAGTTGAAAAATACTTAAAAGATCACGACACAACTGGTTTGGATATCCAAATCATGTCTCAAGTACGCGCAATGCGCTATACACTTGAACGTGTTGCTCGTGGTTTAGATACTATTTCTGTAACTGGTAACATTTTGCGTGACTACCTCACTGACTTGTTCCCAATCATGGAGCTTGGTACTTCTGCGAAAATGCTTTCTATCGTGCCTTTAATGGCTGGTGGCGGCATGTACGAAACTGGTGCTGGCGGTTCAGCGCCTAAACACGTACAACAACTTGTTGAAGAAAACCACTTGCGTTGGGATTCTTTAGGTGAGTTCTTGGCTCTGGCTGTTTCTCTAGAAGAAATGGGCATTAAAGAAGACAACGCTCGCGCTAAATTGTTGGCTAAAACTTTAGACCAAGCGACTGGTAAATTGCTCGATAATGACCAATCACCTTCACGTCGTACTGGCGAGTTGGACAACCGTGGCAGCCACTTCTACCTTGCTAAATACTGGGCTGAAGCATTGACTGCTCAAGACGAAGATGCTGAGCTTAAAGCGAAGTTTGCTCCTCTTGCGAAAGCATTGGCTGAAAACGAAGACAAGATCGTTGCTGAACTTGCAGAAGTGCAAGGTAAAGCCGTCGATATCGGTGGTTACTACGCTCTTGATCAAGAGAAAGTAAATGCTGTAATGCGTCCAAGCGCTACATTCAATGCTACTCTTGCAACAATCTAAGTTCACACAACACTGACTATGTCAGTGATGTAAAAAAACCGGCGCTTAGGCGCCGGTTTTTTATGTGTATCATTTACATAATATGAAAGTTAGTTATCTAGAATAAATCTATAAAAATAATCATGACCTAAATTAAAGTGAAACATCAGTTTGCTTTGGCAGTTGTATATCAATCTTTTCTAACCCTAAAAACTTCTTAGCCTTCCAAGGTTTAACCAAAGGATTTAAAAGCATAAGAGCGAAAACCAAACTTATAAGAAATAGAAAAAATTGTGAAACAAAAAAACTATTTGGAATTTTATTTAAGCTTTCACCAGCTTTTATACATATATAAAAGATATATATCGTTGGAGATAATGACCCCAAGCTAATACCAAAATAAATAATAGTTCCTATTCTATTAAGCCAATTAACACCCCAGTCCTTACAATATTTTTTTAATTTAAATTGTTTTGTCTCATTATCTTTTTCTAAATAAGAATTTGAAGATTCATAATAAAATATTGCCAGTCGACTATCCTTACAAGAAAGAATATATTCCAATAAATCTTTATCATGATGTGAATATTTTAGTAATTTACTCAGTTTAGTAACATCAAGATGATATTGAATTTGATCTCTATATCTTTTAAATGAATCATCTTTTAGTAATTCTTCTTGATCTTTTATTTCATCTTTAATTTTTCTAACTTTATATTCTTGATGTTCACGAATACTACTAAGTATCCCTGAACGTGCAATAAAATATACAAGAGCAATAATTAAAATTAATCCAAGCACCATACAAATAACGAATAATCCATAAGGATTATCCAATATTTTCTCAAGTAAAGGAGTTAAATTTAATTCAGAATTTAAATTAGCAGCCATATTTTTATTAGCACCCTTTAATTTTCAATATCTTAATTCAACTTTAATTATTTTTAAGATATCCTTACTTTTTAAATCATTAAATTTTAGGCAATAAAAAACCCCAAGACTTAATATGCTTGGGGTTCTTTAGAATTCTGGTCCCGAGGGTCGGACTCGAACCGACACGTCATCTCTGACAGCGGATTTTGAGTCCGCCGCGTCTACCAATTTCACCACCTCGGGAAAGGTGTTGCAAGCTAATTAGCTTGTGGTGGCTATATTACTATCAAACTTGAAATTGTCAATTATCTAAATCAACCAATCGCTCACTTTTAAAGCAAAATCAAAAACTTTGTCTTAAAAAGCATCAGATATCATCTGTTTTACCCTTTTCAGGCCTATAATGCACAGGTTTTTCTTATTTCTATACATTGAAGATGCAACTTTCCGACTTTAACTTTGATCTCCCTGACGAGCTGATTGCCCGTTACCCCCTTGAAACCCGTAGTGCTTCACGTCTTTTGCATCTTGATGCTCAAGGTCAATATCATGACCATTACTTTACCGATATTCTAGACTTACTCGAACCCGGTGATTTACTGGTTTTAAATGACACCAAGGTTATGAAAGCGCGTCTTAAAGGCAAACGTGCCACTGGCGGTGCTGTTGAAGTTTTAGTGGAACGTATGCAGGACAAATTCACTGCACATTGCCACATTAAAGCCAGCAATTCACCTAAAGAAGGTGCAGAACTGTTCATTGGTCCAGATGAAGTTAAAGTCACTGTAAAAGGTCGTCATGAAAACTTGTTTATCGTTGAGTTTTCTCAGCCCATTTTAAATGTTTTAGATCTATATGGTGCTTTGCCAATTCCGCCTTATTTTAACCGTGAAGCAGAAGCCATTGATACTGTACGTTATCAAACTGTCTTTAATGATCCAAGCAAACTGGCCAGTGTCGCGGCCCCTACTGCCAGCCTGCATTTTGACGAAGCCTTGTTGAAAAAACTGGAACAGAAAGGTATCCAGAAAACCTTTGTGACCTTGCATGTCGGTGCAGGCACATTCCTGCCGGTTCGTACCAATGATATTAAAAACCATATCATGCACAGTGAATGGTGTGATGTGTCTGATGAATCTATGGCACTAATCCGCGAAACTAAAGCCCATGGCAATAAAGTGATTGCGGTAGGCACCACTGCAACCCGTGCCACTGAAAGTGCTGCACAAGCGAATGGCGGTGAATTGAAAGGCTGGACTGGCGATACCCAAATCTTCATTTATCCAGGTTACGAGTTTAAAGTAGTCGATCGTCTGATTACCAACTTCCATCTTCCTGAATCTACTTTATTGATGCTGGTTTCGGCGTTGTCGAATCGTGATAATATTTTAAACGCCTATCATCATGCCGTGGAAGCGCAATACCGTTTCTTCAGTTATGGTGATGCCATGCTGATTGATAAAATCATGCCTTAATATTGATCCATTAAAAGAAGCAGACCATGCCGCTCGATACTGTTAGACATTCGATTCATATTCGACGTAAAAAAAATGAACGGGTTTTTAATAATGTTGCGCGGCTTTGGGATATCGCACGCAAGGCGCAAACGCATCAGGATATTCTGGATGCCCTGCATCCATGGAATGCCCCAATCGTACTCAAGTTTGAAAATGTTCTACCGCTGCTTTTGGCAGCCGTGGGACTTTTTTTTATTCTGCTGATTTTTATTAAACCCGGCAATATCTGGATTCAGCTCAGTCTGATCAGTGGCTTTTTTATGATTTTCTGGGCTTATATCAGTTACGAAGAAAGTAAGCCCATTGATGAAGTGATCGAATATCTGGAACAGCAAAGCATTGCTAAAAAATATCATCTTGCTTTCCAGCAACAGCCGCAACATATTGGCGTTCCGCTGCAACCGGTTTTGTTTATTGCCCATTTAAAGCGCCTGTTTCCGGTTTTTAATCAGGGCAGTATTGCCAATGACTTTCCCTATTACGCCAGCACCCAATGGACCGATGAGGAAGGTAAACAGCATCAGGTAATGGTGTTTCAATATCATTATGTCAATGAAATTCGGGTTCGCAATAAAGATGGCAATGAAGTACAAGTGAAAGAAGTACATAAAGATTTATGGGGTGTATTTGTTTTTGATGTCGAAACACAGGGACTGGCTGTCACCACGGCCAATAAAGAGTTTTATTATCCTTATGATTTTCCCTGGCATACCAGCGATATTCAAATCAATCAGAAACTGAATATTTTTGGCAGCGATGAAATGCAAATGGCAAAACAGCTCACGCCTGCATTTGTGCTGAAGCTGGATGAATTTTTTACCCAGCGTCAGGGCGATTTAATTTTCCATCCAGACAGTCATATCTTATGCTTTCTCGGGCCTGCCGACTTATTTAGCATCTCAAGCCGGGCAAAAAAAATTCAAGATATTTCCGCATTACGTGGACACTTGCGTACTTTTAAATTACCTTATCTAGAAAGCTTACAGCGTGATTTAACACACTTTTTAAAATAAAAATCTTTGATTTTTAGGGGACTAATACATGGGGCTGTTGATTTTTTTTCTTTTGATTATTGCCGTGGTCGTGGCCTGTATCATGATTCGCAATAATATTGTGCGTCATCACAATGCTTCTATTCGAGCCTGGTCAGATGTCGCAACCTATGAGCGCCAGAAAATTAAAATTCTGGATGGCTTGCAACCCTTAGTAGAACAATATTCAAACTTTGAAAAAGGCACTTTAGAAAAAGTGACCGAACTGCGCCAGAATATTTTAAATCTCAACCTAAACAATGCCGATGTTGCCCAGCTACAGCGGATTGAAAGCCTGAACAAGGAAGTGATGCACAGCTTAAATGTCGTGGTGGAGAACTATCCTGAACTAAAAGCCGATGAAATTTATCTAAAAATGATGAATGAAATTGAAGAGCAGAATGAAAATGTCGGTGCTGCCATTACCATCTTTAACCGCAATGTTGAACTGTTTAATAACAATATTCAGATTTTTCCCAATAACATCGTCAATACCCTGTCACTCGGTAAAAAAGCCATTCGCCCCTTCCGCGATCTGGCAGCTACACAAAATTTTGACTATCGACCGAATTTTTAAGTCGTTAATATTATAATAAATAAAAACCTCAGCATGCAGAAAACCATCTTTTCTGTATGCCCCTCAGCAGGTCAAGCACAGCCTCACTTTTAGCTTATTTTCTTCAGCAAAAAGAATCGAGTTAAAATTCGACAACACTGGCGTTTATGTGCGTAATCAAGGAAAATAGCGAACTTTTAGCGGCGAACTGTTTTTTCGCTCTTGCACTGCACGCAGTGCTTTGCGCTTGTTCAGGATATTTTATGAAGTTTGAGAAATTAGGTCAGTCGGGTCGTGCCCGTCGTGGTCGTTTAACGCTTGAACACGGCGTGGTGGAAACCCCTGTGTTTATGCCGGTCGGTACCTACGGTACAGTCAAGGGCATGCTCCCACGTGATGTAGAAGATATTAAAGCTCAGATTATTTTAGGTAACACATTCCATCTTTATTTGCGCCCAGGTCTGGACGTGATTCGTGAACATGGCGGCTTGCACGAGTTCATGAAATGGAATAAACCAATTTTAACCGATTCAGGCGGCTTCCAGGTTTTCAGCCTCGGCGCGATGCGTAAAATTAAAGAAGAAGGTGTGACCTTCCGTTCGCCAATTGATGGTTCAAAAGTCTTTTTATCACCTGAAATTTCAATGGATATTCAACATACCTTGAATTCAGATATCGTGATGATTTTTGATGAATGTACGCCTTATCCTGCCACTCGTGAAGAAGCACAAAAATCTTTGCAGCTGTCTCTACGCTGGGCCAAACGTTGTAAAACCCATCATCATGATGTGTTAAAAAATAAAAATGCCCTGTTCGGTATTATTCAGGGTGGTATGTATGAAGATCTTCGTGATGAATCATTGAAGGGCTTAAAAGAAATTGATTTTGATGGTTTTGCCATTGGCGGTCTTTCTGTTGGTGAACCGAAAGAAGAAATGATCAAGATCCTGGATCATCTGCCACCCAAAATGCCGGAAGACAAACCACGTTACCTGATGGGCGTAGGCAAGCCAGAAGACATCGTGGAAGGGATTCGCCGTGGTGTGGATATGTTTGACTGCGTGATGCCGACCCGTAATGCACGTAACGGTCATTATTTTGTGACAGACGGTCTGGTACGTATCCGTAATGCCAAATATCGTCATGACCAAAGTCCGCTTGATCCACAATGCGACTGTTATACCTGTCAAAATTTCACCCGTGCCTACCTGTTCCATCTGGAAAAATGCGGTGAAATGCTAGGTTCCATGCTGGGTACCATTCATAACTTGCGTTATTACCAAAGATTTACACAAGACATCCGTGATGCGTTAGATAATGGTACTTTTGATGAATATGTTCAGGATTTTTATGCGCGTCGTGGTCTAGAAGTCCCGCCTTGTCCTGAAGATTAATCTCTCAGCATTTGCGCTGAAGAAAAAGACAAGGTAAATTGCAGAACAAGTCAGTTTATTTATCATGTAGTTGATAATACATTTTTTAGTTTAGGAAATTGAAATGAGCCTTTTTATTTCTACTGCTCACGCAGCAGGTGAAGCTGCACAACAACCAAGTTTGGTGACCAACCTTTTGATGATTGCGGTATTTGTCGCAATCTTCTATTTCCTGATCTGGCGCCCTCAAGCGAAACGTGCCAAGGAACACCGCACTTTGGTTGAAAGCCTGGGTGTAGGGAGCGAAGTGGTTTTTGCGGGTGGTCTGATGGGCAAAATCACTAAAATTGAAGGTGATTTTGCAGTGGTTGAATTAAGCCGTGGCGTAGAAGTAAAAATTCAGCGCGCAAGTGTGATTTCAATTCTGCCTGAAGGCACATTAAATAATCTCTAATCAAAAATAGTCGTGCCCTTGCACGACTTTTTCATTTTAAGAAGAAAATAGATGCGTTACCCAGCATGGAAATATCTGCTGATCATCGTGGTTTTGCTGATCAGTACATTATATGCCCTGCCTAGTTTGTATCCCGATGAACCTGCTGTTCAAATTTCTGGTGCCAAAGCTGGTACCCAGATTGACCAAAGCATCGTACAAAAAGCAGAGCAATTATTAGAAAGTGAAAAAATTACCAGCCATGACAACAGCTTTAGCAATAATGCTGCCCTTTTACGTCTCGACTCTTCTGAAGCACAGTTAAAAGCTAAAGAAGTGTTACGTCGTGGGCTTGGTGATAATTATGTTGTTGCATTGAACCTTGCTCCAACCACTCCGGAATGGCTACAAAAAATTGGTGCCAAACCAATGAAATTGGGTCTGGATTTACGTGGTGGTGTGCACTTCTTGCTGGAAGTGGATATGGACAAGGCCATCAGCCAGCGCATGGAAACCTCAGCGACCGATTTACGCCGTCAATTCCGTGACAACAAGTTAAAATTCAACAGCCTTGCTTTGAATAACAATACCATTACCGTACAGTTTGCCAATAACAGTGACCGTGAAGCGGTGATGGACTTCTTGCGCCGTAATGGTAATGAATTCAACCAGCAGGCGCTTGCTTCTGCTTCGGGTTCAACTTTACGCTTGAACTATACCGATGTACGCAAGCAGGAAATTCAGTCTTATGCCGTCAATCAGAACTTAACCACCTTACGTAACCGTATTAACGAGTTAGGCGTAGCGGAAGCATTGGTTCAAACCCAAGGTAGCAACCGTATTGTGGTTGAACTGCCAGGGGTGCAAGACACTGCTGAAGCGAAACGTGTCTTGGGTCGTACAGCCAACCTGGAATTCCGTATCGTTTCCGATTTGAATGACCAGTATATCGATCCATATACAGGTCAGGTAAAAGGCACACTCCCACCAGGTACAGAAGCTTTTGCTTATGAATCGCTGGATAGCGGTCGTCAATTACTGCTCAACCGTAACCGTATTCTGACCGGTGAACGTGTACAAAATGCATCGAGTGGCTTTAGCCAGGATACCGGTGGTGCTGAAGTAAATATTACTTTGGACAGCGCTGGCGGTAAGCTGATGGCCGACGCAACCCGTAATGCAGTTGGTAAACGCATGGCGGTATTGTTCATCGAGAACAAGCAGAAGATCAGTTATGTTCCAGATCCTGTGACTGGTGCGCAAACTGAAGTTCGTACCCCTTATGCAGAATCTGTGATCATTAATGCTGCTACTATTCAGGCAGTATTAGGTTCCCAGTTCCGTATTACCGGTCTGGATTCACCTCAGGAAGCCGCTGAACTTGCATTGATGCTTCGTGCCGGTGCCCTTGCTGCGCCGATGTACTTCGTCGAAGAACGAGTGGTTGGTCCTAGCCTGGGTCAGGAAAACATTGACAAAGGTGTGTTATCGACTCAAATCGGTTTCATTCTGGTCGCCATCTGGATGGTGGTGTTCTTCCGTTTGTTCGGTCTGATTGCCAACTTTGCCCTGATTGCCAATCTGGCAATGATCCTGACAGTGATGTCATGGATTGGCGCATCCCTCACCCTTCCGGGTATTGCCGGTATCGTGATTACCATTGGTATGGCGGTCGATGCCAACGTCCTGATCTGTGAACGGATACGGGAAGAAATGAAATGGGGAGCCTCGCCCAAACAGGCGATTATCGCGGGCTATGATCGAGCCTATAACACCATTTTTGACTCGAACTTAACCACCTTCCTGGTTGCGTTTATTCTGTTTGCCATCGGTACCGGCCCGATTAAGGGCTTCGCGGTCACCTTGATGATTGGTATTGTCTGCTCGATGTTTACAGCCATTACTGTAACCCGTGCGATTGTGCAAATTATTTATGGCAAAAAACGTAACTTGAAAAAGTTGAGCATTTAGGAGATCGAAGATGACTGATATGACTCAACCGAAAAAGAAATACGGTCGCCCAGATGATGAGCGCATCATAGACTTTATGAAGATTGCCAAACCTGCGGCAATCATCTCTATTCTTTTAACCTTGGCCAGCATTTTCTTTATTGCCACCAAAGGTCTAAACCTCGGTCTGGACTTTACTGGCGGTGTGTCTGCCGAGCTGAACTATAAGCAACCTGCCAATCAGGTTGAAGTGATCCAGGCGCTAAATCAGGCCGGTTTTAAAGATGCTGTAGTGCAAACCCTCGGTAGCAACAAAGATCTTTTGGTGCGTATGCCCGTTCAAGACATTGAAGTAGAAGATCTGAATAACGCCATCACCAAAGCCGCTCAATTACCTAACAATCCGGCTGAAGTCCATAAAGTCGACTCTGTCGGTGGACAAGTCGGTAATGAGCTTTATATTCGTTCGGCAGGTGCCGTAGCACTGGCATTACTGTTAATGCTGGTTTACGTGACCATCCGTTTTGAGTTTAAGCTGGCTTTAGGTGCAGTGCTTTCGTTATTCCATGATGTCATTGTAACCATTGGTGTTTTTGCCATGATGCAATGGCCATTTGACTTAACCGTATTGGCAGCCATTCTTGCACTGTTAGGCTTCTCGCTAAACGATAACATCGTGGTATCTGACCGTATCCGTGAAAATTTCCGTAAGATTCGCGGTGCTACGCCTCGTGAAGTAGTCAATATTTCTTTGACTGAAACTTTACGTCGTACCATTCATACCTCAATGACTTTATTGCTTGTAGTCGTGGCAATGATGTTCCTGGGTGGTGAAGGTTTGCACTGGTTCTCTGTCGCCATGTTTATTGGGGTATTTGTTGGTACTTATTCTTCAATTTATATTGGTACTGCATTTGCCTTATGGCGCGGTCTGAACCGTCAGGACTTTATTGTTCAGGTTAAACCTGAATTTGAAGAAGAAGAAATTCCTAAATGATCCAAGCGATCTGAGCAATTTCGATTGATTCTTCTTTGAATAGATATAAAAAAGCCCATCACAAGATGGGCTTTTTTATGGAAGTCAAAAATACAAAATGCTGTATCTTTAACTAGACATTTTATAGATTCAAATGCTCAAGCTTATAGCTTGGCAATATCCCCTTTTAAAGCTACACCTGCAACCGCCATGCCTTTGGCACATTGATAAGTGGTGCTGCTCTTGGTCTCATTAGACTTATAGTAGCTCACGATATTGGTCACGGCATTGGCACCCTTTGCCTTGGCAGTGTTCTGGAACTGGATCAAGGCTGAACGCAAAACATGATCACATGACGTTTCAGCAGATTTGGCAAAGCCATTGGTTTTCTTGTTGGTCACCAAACCTTTTTGAATGACTTTGCCACCAGCGCGCGTACCCGCCAGGTAAAACTTAACCGAACCGTCCAGCGTACCGTCAGCAACGGCACGACTGACCGCTTCCTGAAAGTTGAAGTCATGCATTTGGTCTGCGGCCTGAGCTGAAACTACCCCACCCAAACACAATGCAGCTGTAAGTGTTAATTTTTTGATGAACATGATGTACCCTCTAGTTGTTGTTAGACACGTTTAAAAATTAGGGAGGTATTAATTCCTCCAAAAGCAAAATTATTACTCATAATAATCTCGGCATGCATATTTCTTGGTTGTTTGACGATGTAATCCAGATCGCCGCAGGCCGCATCAATTTCATCCAGATTTAAAGTCGGGATAAAGGTATTTCGTGACATCATCTCGATACTGAGCCAAGCTTCAATCGCCCCACATGCGCCCAACGTATGCCCGAAATAACTTTTTAAAGAGCTGATTGGCTTTTTACCCATCACACGGGCAGTGGCCTGGGTTTCAGCAATATCACCCTGATCGGTGGATGTACCGTGTGCATTGACATAATCAATCTGATCTGCCGGAATTTGCGCATCTACCAAGGCCAGCTCCATACAACGTCCCATCATTTCTGAATCTGGGCGGGTCACATGCTGACCATCGGTATTGCTACCATAACCAATGATTTCTGCATAAATTTTGGCGCCACGTGCTTTGGCATGCTCATATTCTTCCAGAATTAAACAGCCAGCCCCTTCACCCACCACCAGGCCATCACGCTTGGCATCAAATGGACGCGGTGTTTTTTCCGGATATTCATTTTGGCTGCTGGTGGCCAACAGTACATCAAATACCGCAGAACCTGCAGCGCTGAGTTCCTCTGCCCCACCGGCTAGCATTACAGTTTGCTTGCCGTATTTAATCGCTTCATAGGCCTGCCCAATCGCCATGGAACCTGAAGTACAGGCACTTGAGGTGGGCAAGGTTAAGCCTTTTAAGCCAAAATAAACGGTCATGTTGACGGCACTGGTATGCGACATCATACGGATATAAGTGGTAGCATTGAGCTTGTTCATGTTGTTATCAATCAACATGCTGCCAAACTCACCAATCGCATCGACGCTGCCCGCAGATGAACCAAATGCCACCCCGGTTTGACCACTGCTTAAGATCGGGTCATGCAATAGGGCTGCATCTTCTAGAGCCTTTTCCGCACATACGGTTGACATCAAGGCGACTCGGCCCATGCCGCGGGTCACCTTACGGTTAAAATGCTTTGGGATGGTATAGGATTCGACTGGGCCGCCCAGTTTGCTGCGCAAGTCGGTATACACTTCCCAGTCGGGCATATAGCGAATGCCACTTTTACCCTGTTCAAATTGACTAAAAATCTGCTCCGCGGTTTCACCCAAAGAGGTAATCCCAGCCATGCCCGTGACCACAACACGTTTCATCAAATCAAGCCCCCATTGACTGAAATCACCTGTCGGGTGATATAGCTGGCATCATCACTGCATAAAAATTTTACGACCTTAGCCACTTCATCAACATGTCCCATGCGTTGCAGTGGAATCATTTTTAAAGCATGTTCTTTCACTTCTTCAGTGACCATTTCAGTTTCAATTAAACCCGGTGCCACGCAGTTAACGGTAATTTTGCGTTTTGCCAGCTCCAGTGCCAAAGCTTTGGTCGCGCCAATCAGGCCAGCTTTTGCCGCGCTGTAATTGACCTGCCCACGATTGCCCATTAAACCTGACACAGAAGACAGGGTCACAATACGTCCGCCTTGTTTCAGGCGAATCATTGGCATAACCAGCGGTTTTAAAACATTATAAAAACCGCCCAGAGAAGTCGAAACCACTTCGTCCCAGTCACTGTCGGTTAAAGCCGGAAATGCTGCATCACGGGTTAAGCCTGCATTCAATACCACACCATAAAATGCGCCATGTTCTGTAACATCTTGCTCCAGCAATTGCATGACTTTTTCGCGCTCATTTACGTCAAATAAGAGTGCATGGCTGGCTTGTCCCAAGGCCTGAATTTCCTGCACGACCTGTTCGGCTTCTTGTAGTCTGGAGCGTGCATGGACGGTGACATCAAATCCTGCCTGTGCCAGTTGCAAGGCAATAGCTTTACCAATTCCGCGGCTTGAGCCTGTTACTAAAATTCGTCTACTCACACTGACTTCCTGATCTCTTCTTTCATTTCTGGCGGCTCAAATACACTCAACATGGCACTAAAGCGATGTTCCCGGTATTCAATTTCACAGTGAAACTGCCCCAGCCCCTCATGTAAATAGCCTTGTTCGGCTTTAATCCTTACGCTTTCCCCTAAAGCGAAATAAGGCACGGGCAACTGCATTTTACGCGTACCCAATAAAAACCCGATTTTCGGTGGCAAGCCCGACATTTTTCCTTTATGCCCCGCATAGACGCTAATAGTCTGCGCCATCAACTCAATACTGGTCCAGGTCGGTAAACCTTCAGCTTCACAAAACATCAGTTCAGGCCGAATCACCAATTCCGCAATGGCAAACACATCATTGGCTTCAATCAGATGATCGACAAACACCATTGGCTGTTCATGGGGGATAAACTGTACTGCATCCATCATTTCAGTTTTGTTCCAAAAATTAGGCTGATATTGCTGCCGCCAAAGGCAAAAGAATTACTCATGACATATTCTATCGGTTGTTGCAACTGCGCATTCAGCACATAGTTGGCTTCGTCCAGTTCCGGGTCGATGCTTCCAAAATGATGCAAAGGTAACCATGATTGATCGGCTAGCATCTGCTGACAAATCACCGCTTCAATGGCACCTGCTGCACCCAGACAATGTCCGGTTTTATGCTTAGTACTGCTGATAGGAACATCATGTGACTGAAATACCGTCTGCACGGCTTTGATTTCCATGGCATCATTTTGCGGGGTTGCCGTTCCGTGCATATTTAAATAGCCAATCTCGCTGGCTGTAATACCTGCCATATCCAGCGCTTTTTGCATGGCTTCGGCCGCGCCTTTGCCTTCCGGATGCGGCGCAGAAATATGCCAGGCATCCATCGACTCGCCGGCTGACATCAGCATCACTGGCGCAGTTTCTTTGGACAATAAAAACAGCCCGGCCGCTTCGCCAATATTAATCCCGTCACGCTGTGCGCCACAGGGCTGACATAAATCATGAGCCAAGCTTTCCAGACTATGAAAACCATTCAATGTCAGTTTACATAGGGTATCAATACCACCGACCAGTACCGCATCAGCCAGACCGGCATTGATCAAACGCTGTCCTGCCGCCATGGCTTTGGCACTAGAAGAACAGGCCGTCGAAATAGTATATGCCGGACCTTCCCAGCCCAGATACATTTGCAGGCCTTTGGCCAGACTGCCCATTTCCTGCTTATAATGATCAATTGCAATCTCGGTGTGATTATTAAAATACTGTTTCAGCAGTTTTTCATTGTCAGCAATGCCTGAAGTAGAAGTACCCAGAATAATCGCCAGACGTTTGCGATCGAATTGCGCAGTATAGGTGCGAATTTCGCTTTCAATAGCACTTAAAGCGGTTAAGGCAAAACGTAAATTTCGCGAATCCACGTCCTGCAAAAATTCTGGGATAGTTTCGATTAAGGGCTGCTGATAAGCGCCTACCCAAACCTGTTTTTCTGGAATAAATCCTGAACACAGGCTCAAGGTATTTTGCTGTGTGGTCAGCGCCTGCTTGATCTGTTCAGCCGTATTTCCGAGTGCGGATAAACCCACACTAAACTGAATGCCCACTGCAGGATGTTGTGTCGTGATTTTATCGTCCATAATCATCCCTTCTTATTCAGTGCTTTCCAGATTTGTACTTTCCACATCTGAGTTTTCCAAGCCATCATTGATGCGACTGATGACCATTTGATACGGCACCTGTACATTATTCAGCTCAATGGCATCATCCTGCTGCTGAATATTCAGCACATGCTGCTGATTGATAAATACTTTCTGTGTCTGAGCTGAAGTTTCAATACGGACATTCTGCTGCTTTAGCTGAGCAAAATTCGGATAGGTGGCATAGAGAATATCGCGCACCACAAATTCAAATGGCAACAGTTTCATTTGCTCGATGCACTGTTCGACATGAACCTTGCGGCCATCAAAACTGAGCTTGAATAACTGCTGCCCGGTCAGGGTCAAAGCCAGCATTTCCAGCTTGGAACCCTGTTGTTGCTGATACAGCAAAAAGCTGAAACTGTGCTCTTTCCACTGAATTTCTAACTGATCCTGACGCTGGTAGTTTTGTGCAGCCCAGGCCGCCGTTGCCAGACCTGGTGCTTTAGGCAACATGGACTGGCAGCCACCGCATAGCAGGACAGCACCAAGCAAAATCCCCATCCATTTCAGTTTCATTCTAGGCACCGTTCATCTCGATGTGTTGTAATTGCGGATCACGGCAATATTCTGCCAGCGTGCTTAAACGCTTTTTGGCATTTTTATAAATTGGATTGGTTGTATCCCAAGCATATCCTGCCAATAGCGATGACACCATACGGCGGATTTTGTCATCCTGATTTTTCGAAAACACCACATCCTGAAATTCACCGCTATACCACGATTCCACATAGGCGCGGAACACCTGAATGCCTGCACGTAAAGGTTTTTCATATTGCTCCATCCAGTCGACCGGCTGTCCTTGCAGCACCTGATCGACCAGAGGAATGGCCAGACTTGAAGATTTTAAGGCAATCGTTACACCTGAAGAGAATACCGGATCGAGGAATTCACCGGCATTACCGAGCAAGGCATAGTTGCGTTCTGCCAGATGTTTGACATCAGCAGAATAGCCCACCAGTGTACGTACCGGCGTGTCAAATTTGGCATTGTGCAGTACATGTGACAGGCTTTCTTCATCTGCCAGAATACGCTTGAATAAAGCTTCCAGATCGTAATCGGTACTGCCATCAAAGCCATAGTGCTCAAAGAAATCCTGCTCTGCCACCACCCCGAAAGAGCAACGGCCATCGGCAAATGGAATCAGCCAGTACCAGGCCCGTGGATCTTTGGCATGCACCGTAATCAGAATTTTTTCGCGGTCAAAATCGGGATCATCCAGAATGCCATCTTCAATATGGGTAAACACGGCACGGCGTACCGGGAAATCAGACGGGCTTTCCAGATTCAAAAATTTTGGCAGGATTCGGCCAAAACCACTGGCATCGAGTAAAAATTTACCCTGAATCTGATACACATTTTGCTGTTCATCTTTTACGGTTAACAGCGGATGCTCCGGAGCAACATCAACATCGACTACTTCATGACCGAAACGGATGTCTGCACCGTATTTTTCTGCCTGCTGTGCCAGCAAATGGTCAAAATTGGCACGGCGCACTTGCCAGGTGGTGCCTGGGCCATCGCTAAATTTCTCGCGGAAATCATAAAAACTGCGCTGCTTGCCCTTTAAGAAGGCGGCGCCATTTTTAAACTGGAAAGCAAACTGTTCGACATGCTCACGCACTGTTTCCAGCAAGCCAGCTTCTTCCAGAAATACCATCGATTGTGGCAGTAATGATTCCCCAATGGAAAAGCGTGGAAAATGTTGTTTTTCGATGATCGTGACCTGATAGCCCTTTTGGCGCAGTAATGCTGCTGCCGAACTCCCCGATGGCCCTGCGCCAATAATTAATACGTCTGTATGTTGCATAGTGCTCATTGCACGGTACCTTATTTTCTCAGCTCTTTGGCTGATATTGTTGAAGTACAACATGTTTGGCATCGGATGATGTAAACAATGTTGCATAGATAAATGAAAAAATAACCCCAAGTAACACGGTCAGACCAAAGCAGTGAATGGCATAGGTATGGCTAAAGGATAATAACCCGAAACCGAGCAAGGTCGACATCATACATAGGAATAAGGCCATGCCCACCACTTGAGGATGGTCATGTCCGTGTCTATAGAAAATGGCATAGTCCACACCAATCCCGATAATCAGGAAGGTGCCCATAATGCTGAACAGATTGATTTCCACACCCAGCCAGGCCTGAATCGCAAAGGTGGTCATCAACGCCAGACTCACCGGTAGCACCAAAGGCAAAACTGACTTGATGCCATAAATGATGCCCAGACCAATCATCAAGCAGATTAAAGCAGAAACCAGTAACCACTGCGCCTGAATACGGTGTTGCTGGAACAGCTCAGACAGCTGATTCACCGGACGCAATAATTGGGTCTGCGGACTATTCAGCTGCTGCAAGGCAGTTACATCATGGACATTTTGCAACAGCACCAGACGCTCGGTTGGGCTCATTTGTAAAAAGGCCAAAGGATGCTGCTTCATTTCAGTAGAACTGAGTAAAGGCTGCTCGGCCAACTGCTTTTGCCAGGCCAGTACTTCTGCCGGATTCAGTTGCAAGGCTGCTGCATAGTCCTGCAAGGCACTGGCTGGAATGGCCTGCAACAACTCAATATTGTGTTGCTGCTGTGCTTTGGAGGGCAGCCATTGGCCTAGAGCCTGGAAATTTTCCAGTTTGTTTTGTTCCTGTAACACTTGCAGTTTTTGTAGCAGTTGCTGTTCGTTTTGTTCCAGTTCCTGAGCCGTGTTGCCATGCACCACAAAGTATTCGCTGCTTTGCTGCTGCATAAAGCGTTCACGCACATACTGGTCTTCCTGTTTCAGCTTTTGATCCATACTTTGCAGGTTACGGATATCATCATTGCTTTGCAGCAACATCAGGCTGCTGCCGGTGACGACCGTAATCACAGCGATCAAGCCATAACGCAACCCCTTTCTGGCCTGAATAAAGGTTCGGGCTTGGCCAATAAAACTTAGGCGGCGAATCGCCGGTTCAGCATTTAACGCCGGCAGTCTTGGCAACAATAAAATGCTGGTGATCCATGCCGCAGCCAGCCCCACCATTGAGAAAACAGCAATCTGCCTAAAGCCTGGAAATGGGGTAAAGCTGAGGAAAATATAAGCCACCAAGGTGGTCATCAGACCCATAAACAGACTGGGCAACAACGGTTTCAGTACGGCAAAACCGTCAATATGCCGATGCTGCGACTGCATGGCCATAAAGTAAAAGGAAAAATCGACACAGACCCCGACCAGACTGGCACCAAACACCAAGGTCATCAGGTGAATTTCCCCAAACACTGCATGGGTGATGGCAAACGCCACCAGACAGCCGGTGCCTACGGCTATCATTTCCGTGAGCATCGGACGAACCGAGCGGAAACCGAACAGTACTAACAGGAAAATCCCTACTGTAGAACCAACCCCAATGGTGGAAATCTCTTTTTCCGCCGAGATGGTACCGAATTGGGCAAACAGCAATGTGCCGGTCCAATGCGGCTCAACTCGCATCTGTTTCAATTTTAAATTTAACTGCGCAATCCATGCTGCAGTTTTTTCCTGATAATCAATATTGTAAGGGCTATTTTTAAGCTGCAACACCATAAGACGGGAAATGCCCTGCTCATCGCGAATGGTGGCAAAGCCATCTTCCAGCGCAATATCCGGGTTCGCCTGTAAAGCGGATAAGCCGACAGCATAACGTGGAAATAATAAGAGCGGGTCTTGTTGTAACAGCTCTGCTGTGACCGGCATACCCGGACTCATGATCTGCAACAGGCCCTGTTCGCTCAGCGCGGTATAGTCCTGTTGCTCTAGCAGCTTTTGATCTGTGGATGACAGCAGACCGGTACGATGCTGATACAACACTTGGGCAAACTTCTCACTGTCCAGCTGTGCATGTAACGGTTGCCATAAATCCGTTGCCGCCACGCTTTGTTTAAAAGTCGCTGTAGCTTTGGTCAGGGCGGCATCATCCTGGGCATTCAGCACCACAAAGACTTTGTCATTCAGCTGCTGACTGACATATTGCTGCGCCCGTTCCAGCCGCGGGTCATGGTGGGCTTCCGGCAATAAAGCAAAGATATTGGTTTGAATATGAATATCTTTTTTTAGCCATGCGGTACCCAGCGCAATCGCGATCACGCTGAGTACAATCAGCCAGAGCGCGGTAAATTTATTTTGCCAGTTGGAAAAGTACATTTTCCTCAGCCATTAAAGTTTGGGGTTGAGTGGTTTGCTGGCTAAAGCGGATCATGGTCATGTTATTGGCTTTCTCACGAATCACGATACGGTCAACATAACGCTGCCCTTGGGCATCGACCCGAACAAATAATTTCTTAAACAGACTGCTTTTCGGAGTTAAGGCCACACTCCATTGTGCCGGGCTATAACTTGCAGAAACAACATTAAAGTTTTTGGCGATCGCAGCTTCATTACCCGACATCAGCTGCAAAAACATGGTTGCGACCGAACCATAAGGCGATTTATCAATTTCAATCTGGCTATAAGTCCGCTGGGTTTTTTGTACCAGTTTACGCGGCGTCACAATCAGGTCGGCTTTGACCGGATTTTGGATTTTCCAGATCACCCCTTGTGACTTGGAAAATAACACTGTGCCTTTGGATACAAAAGTTTTATTCATGCTCGCCAGTTTTTTTTGCTGTTCAAAATTGGCCCGCACAGTTGGGGTTTCGGAAAGCTGGCTAAAAATTTGTTTGAGCTGCGGATTTTGCGCATGTACAGGCTGCGATAGCACAATAATCAGGGACAATATCGCGGCCAACACCAGCCATACTGCACGTTGTAGATTGATAGATGTCATCTGCTTTACTCCGGTTTAAACTCAGACCATGCGTGTAAACGCTGCAATAAAATTTGCGGTGACTGGAAACACATTTCACGGCTTTCTATATCTACCGCCACTTGCGTGGTATAACCTTTAGTCAGCCTTTTACCACTTTGGGCATCAAAAATCTGATACTCAATTTTCAGGCGGTTTTCCCATTCTTTTAAGATGGCACGCACGCGAATTTTCTGTTCAAACAGGATGCCATGCGCATAACGCACATGACTTTCAATCACCGGCCAGGCATAGCCAGAAGCGCGCATCTGCTTATAGTTATAATCAAACTGATCCAGCAACTTGCAGCGCGCAATTTCAAAATACTTTAAATAATGCCCATGCCAAACCACGTCCATGGTATCTACATCATGAAATGGCACTTCAATCATCACATCGGCATGCATAGTCTATTTCCTGATATTTTTAGCGAACAAGTGCACTATTCAATAATTCTAAATTTTCCAGACGATTCACCAGTTGCTGCAACTCCTGTTGCAACGGACGGTCTTCTACCACGTAATCAAAGGTTTGTAATACCCAAACTTTAAAAGCAGTTAAGACTTCAGCTAACTTGCCATCTAAACCTTTTAAGTTCACCGCTTGCACGCTGGCACAGCACAAGGCTGCAATCACCTGTTCAGTCAGCACAATCACGCGGCTGGCATCACGCGCGGCAATGGTGCCCATACTGACTTTGTCCTGGTTATGACATTCGGTCGAGCGCGAAAAAATGGATGCTGAAAGGGTTTGTTTCAAGGCTTCTGCCGTCCATGCCGACACGCCAATCTGCACCGCTTTAAAGCCATGATTTAGCGGCAAACGCTCATCGGTTGCCCCGGTCAGATTGCGTGGCAAACCATTATTCATTTTATAATCGACTAGTTGCGCAAATTGGCGGTCCATTAAATCGGCAATATTGGCAATCATGATTTTCAGGCTATCCATGGCTTGGGCAATATGACCGCCATAGAAATGACCGCCATGCAACACGCGTAAATTCACCGGATCAATCAGCGGATTGTCATTGCTGGAGTTCAATTCATTTTCAATAAACTGGCGTAACCAAGGTTTAGAATCTTCAAACACACCAATAATATGCGGCGCACAGCGTAGCGAATAACGGTCTTGCAAGCGTGAACTCTGATGTTCTGTTTGCACTTCACTGTTTAGCCAATTCCGCAATTGCGCAGCAATATTTTGCTGACCCGGATGAGGCTTCTGTGCAAACAGCACTTCATCAAAATGACTCGGATTACCTTCTAGAGCCAATACATTCAGCGCAGTAATGCAGGTGCTGGCCAAACTGATTTGTTCAGCTTTTTTATAGTTCAGGCAGGCAATCGCCGTCATCACCGCTGTACCATTCATCAGTGCCAGCCCCTCTTTAGGACGCATTACCAAAGGCTGCATATCTTTTTCTGCATACACTTGGCTGATTGGAACAATCTGTCCCAGATGGTAAACGTCACGTTCACCGACCAAAGCACCCGCAATATAAGATAATGGCGTTAAATCCCCACTGGCTCCAACCGAACCTTCAGAAGGAATTACCGGAATCACGTTTTCATTCAGCATCCACACCAGACGTTGCAGCAAGGCATGCGAAACACCGGAATAACCGCGTGCCAGTGAACATAAACGGGTTACCACCACCGCACGTGCGGTGATTAAATCTAGATTCTGACCGAGGCCACAGCAATGAAAGCGCGATAAATGCAAAGGCAGTTCATTGACCTGATGCGCAGGAATTTCCACCAGACAGGAATCGCCATAACCGGTAGTAACGCCATAAATCACGCCTTCATCTTGCAGCAACTGATCCAGAAAATCGGCGCCGCGCTGAATCAATTCGCTCCATTCAGCACTGGCCGGTAAAGCCACTGATTTTTCCTGACGCGCTACAGCGACGACATCTTCAATTGAAAGCGGATTTTCCCCAACAACTAACACTTGCATTATTGTTTGTTCCAAAAATTATAAAAATTAAACCATTGATAGGGCGCACGAATGCAGTGCTGCTCGAGTAATGTCACATATTCACGGGTCGTCGTTTGCATGGCTTGCAGACGGTTTTTCCGTGGGAAATTCAGTTGCTCGGCAATCGGATGAACATGCACTTCAAAGCTGTCGCCCACGCGATAACAAAACACGGCGAGCACCGGAACTTTAAGCAGACTGGCTAGAATCCACGCGCCTTGTGGCCAGTTGGCCTGTTCGCCTAAAAATGAAATCGGCTGTACCCGATCCGATTCCACAGGCACACGGTCTGCTGCAACTATGACCCATTCACCGCGATCCAGTTTTTCTTGCAATACCAAGGCAGTTTCAATACCCAGTTCATCCACCGAAACCAGATTGACATCGGCATGGTCGTTCAATTTTTTCAAAAACTGGTTAAATTTGGTGGCATGTTTTTGATAGACCAAGACATTAATTTTCTGCGGATGTTCCGACTTAATGGCACGCAGCAATTCAATATTGCCGAAATGCGACACCACAATCACCGCACCTTTTTGATAATGCGCGCGGAAATGTTCATGTCCATGCAAAACCAGTTGCTGTTCCGGGATTTTACCCAGCCAGCCTTCAATTTTATCCAGAATGCATTCACCAAACTGCATGAAATGCTGATAGCTATGTGCCAGACTCGGTGGATGCGAAAATGGAGAATTTTTGCCGGCAAAATGATGCAATCGGGTTAAATATTGTAGTGAAGACTGACGCGCGACGGTCGAAAACAGCCAGTACCACAGAATCACAAAATACATCAGTGCCCGGCATAACCATCGGCCACCCAGACGATAGAATGCCAGTACCAGACTCAGTGAGGTCATGCCACCACGTTCTTTAATGTCACTCCATTTGCTTGAATTTAGCTCGGCCACAGAATCAACCTTTTACTTTATGTGCCAGCAATTTTGGCAAACGAATCAGCATCCCGCCCAGCAATTTGGCATGAGCCTTACTCATGCCAAGATTGTCTCGCCAGACATGGTAATGAGAAATACCGCCTTCAGGGTAAATGACTTTGGTCGGTACATTGATAAAAGGCAGATTGGCCCATTTCAGACGCACCAGAATTTCACTGTCAAAGCCCATACGCGGCTGAAATTTGGCAGAATCCAGCACCTTAATGGTAGCGGCTAAAGGATAAACCCGGAAACCGCACATGCTGTCCTTAATATCAAAAGACAGGCTGTTGATCCATACCCAGATATGAGTCGCATAACGCCCATAAAGGCGTTTTTTTGGCACGGACTCATCAAAGATTGGCTGACCAATCACCATGGCATCTGGATGTTGTTCTGAAATATCAAGAAATTTGGCCACATCCTGCCAGTCATGTTGACCATCCGAATCAAGCTGCAAGGCATGACTAAAGCCAAGCTTATACGCATGACGCAAACCGGTGATCACGGCCTGCCCTTTGCCTTGGTTATGGCTATGTTCAACCAGTTCTACTCTTGTATTCTGTTCAGCAATGCGATGTAAAAGTGTAGTACATGCAGCATCACTACCATCATTGACCAGAATGATCGGCTTCTGAAAATGATCCAAATGCTCAACCAGCGCCTCAATATAATGAGGATGGTTATAAACTGGAATCACAAAACATTGCTGCATATACATTTACCTTTAAATCTGATCGCTCGGTGTTTTAAACAACAATCGTCCAGAGGCCAAGGTCTGATCTGCATGGGTAAGTTCAAAACTGACTTTGTGCAATTTTCTGGTCAATTTCAATTGAAGCACCATATAAGGCTTGATCAGATCCTGAAATTTGAGCTGCTCAAAACTGTTACACCATTCCAAGTCGGCCCAGGTCTGGCGGGCAAAATGCTGAATAAACCCGATCTGACCTACACCCGGAAAAATAGGATAGTCCGGAAAATGCCCTTTAAAGCATTCCAGTTCAGGTGAAAACTCCAAACGATATGACGCTGAATCCGCATCATTCTGTTGTTCCAATACAATAGGTAATAACATAGGTTGAAATAAGGATTTCATGTATTGTTTATTCAGCTTAGATTGGGAATTTTGCGGTAATTGTGTCAAAAAACGCCACTGTCTTGGAATGGCAATGCTTTCCAGTTTGGCTTTCAACTGGGCTTTTAAGGCCGCGACATACTGGGCTTTACTGCTATTTTGCAGCTGCTGTCTGGCCTGCTCTGACAATACCGCAACGCAGGCTAAAATCTGACGATATTCCCGTTCCAGAATCAGCACATGACACTGCAGCATGTCATCCAACTCGACAATTTTCTGTTCAATTGCATCCAGACTTAAGCGCTTTTCTTCCAGTTTGACAATGCGGTCTAAACGTCCCAACAAACGGAATGGGCTTTTTAAATTATCTGCTTCAACCAGTTCAACTTTATCGCCAGTCAAAATCCAGTCTGCACTAAAAGCATGATTGGTTTTAACTTGTAGTTCCTGCTGTTCAGTAGCCTGTATATCGACATTGGCAAACGGTATCCACAAGGCATCATCCTGCTGCCGATGCGCAATCCCGCCGGTTTCCGAACTACCAAACACTTCAGTAATTGGTCGGTTCAGATACGGCCGTACACCGGATTCCAGTTTTCCACCGGATGAATATACGGTTAAGCAATCTTGCAACAACACATCCTGAGTCCAGCGTTTTAACAATGCCGGACTGGAAATGACATAATTCTCTAGCTTAAAAGCAGCTAGTTTTTTCTGAATATCGGCGACATCTTCCGGGAAAGCCAGCTGTGCCTGATAAAAACAGCGCCCGCTTGCCAGTGGCCATAGCAACTTAAACAGCAAACCATAAATATGCTGATGACTCACTGTCGCTATGGCAATCGCCTGTTCAGGTAACTGAAAACTGGCATCCAGTCCCTGCACTTCATTGAGTAACTGACGCAAGCTGCGCGGGATTTTTTTCGGCTGACCAGTTGAACCGGAAGTGTAAAAATAGATCTGCGCCTGATTTAAAAAAGCATCATCCAGATTTAGTTCTATAGTTTGATTTTGTGAAGAAGATACTGGCTGACGCTGCAAGAAATAAATGTTCTGTTCTACCAGTTCTTTTTCCAGATCGCTCACCCGATTAGGTGGCAACAACACCTGTTTTTTGGCCAACAGTGCCGCAAATAACAGCACTAAGAATTGATAACTGTCAGCTTCCCAAAGTGCCCAACTTTCCTGAGAAAGTGACTCAATTGCATGACTTTGTTGTATCACATCCTGCCAGAAATCCTGAAAACGGACTGGGCTTAAATCGGGCTGAATACACAGCGGTTTCAGTGAATGGAGATGATTTTGAAAATGACACAACATAATATTCTGTTTTTATTCCTGAATTTGGTTTAAGCGCTGCTGTCGCTTACGCAAGATAAATTCGCCCAGCAGTAATAATCCCATCAACACATAAGAAATAAAGCCGTTATATAGCACCCAGGTCTGCATAGAGGCAAAGAGTACGGTTGCCAAAGCAATCAGGGCATTTAGCACAAAAAAACCGCACCAGACAATGGTAACTTTACGGGTCCAGATCACGCCTGCTTCGGGTAAATCCGGTTCTGCCAGACGGGCAAAACGCTCAATCATTGACGGTGGTCGAATTAAAGTGGAGGCAAAAATTATACATGCACCCACACTCATAAACACTGGATACAGTTTCAACCAGGCATGATCTTTTAAAATCAGGCTCAAGCTGCCACACAAAATCGCAAAGCCGGTTAAGGGCCACAGTAAGGCATTGCCCTTACTGAACAGACGCAATAGACCCAAAACAATCAGCAGACTGCTGACCCAGACATATTGTCCATGTGCCAAACTATAGCCCACTAAAAAGGGATAGAGCATCAACCCGATTGCCACTATCCCTTTAAAGATCAGTTTCATGCAGCAGACATGTTCTGAATCACAGTCACCACATCCTGCACTGTGCGTACACTTTTAAAGTCTTCAGGATTGACCTGTTTACCGGTCAGTTCTTTAATTTTGACTACAAGATCAATCGCATCAATACTGTCAACATCCAGATCCGTGGCTAAATTTGCATCCAGCTGAACATCTTCAGGGGCAATTTCAAACAGATCTTCCATCCATTCTCTCAATTTTTCCAGTACTTGTTCCTGAGTTAACATCCCAACCTCTTATGCCTGTTGCTGTGCTTCAACCAAAGCCACCAGGCTTTGAATTGATTTAAAATGCTGTTTGGTTTCTGCCGATTCAGCATTCAAATGAATGTTGTAACGTTTTTTCAAGGCCAAACCGAGTTCCAATGCATCAATAGAATCTAGACCCAAGCCATCACCAAATAAAGGTGCTTCAGTTTCAATATCTTCTATGCTGATGTCCTCAAGGGCCAGTACATCAATAATCATTTGCTTTAATTCATCAGCAAGATTGCTCATTTTTTAGATAACTCTTGGTTAAAAAATTGGTGTAATTGATGATTGAGCTGACGCACATTTTTTGGATTTACGGTGGTATTCTCCAAAAGATCATCGACTTGAATGGCATCCAGTACTTTCACGTGAATATGAAATGGACGTGAAGGAACGTGATACCACTTTTCATTCTTGGTTAAGGTTGAAGGCGTACAAGTAATCAGTACCGGACGAATCGGCACGTTGGCACGAATCGCAATATTCGCAGCCCCGCGCTGAAACTCATTCAGTAATCCCCCTTTTGCCGTACGTGTACCTTCCGGAAAAATCAGTAACGAAGCTGACTGATCCTGCTGTAATTTTTCCACACAGTCATGAATAAACTGTTCAGAACCGGCATTTAAAATATAGCCGGCATTTTGCACCGGACCTTTGGTAAACGGATTCGACCACAGTGCCTGTTTCACGACACAGTTGGCCTGCTCCATCAAACCAATCAGTACCACTACATCTACCAGGGTAGGATGGTTGGCAATCACCAGCTCTTGCTTACTGTGCTGTAATTTTTCCAATCCTTCAATGTCATAGGTCATAATTCCAAGTTTTACCATCATTTCGGTAAAGCCCTTGAAACTGTGCTGAATGACTTGCTGGGTACGCTGCTGTCTTAAACCTGGATTCCTGGTAGACAAATTCACCAAAGGCGCCACCAGCGCACCAATGGCAACACCGCCAATGCCAAAACTGGCAAAACTAAAGCCGGTCGCGCCAACACGCCACAGGTAGTTGGCTTTTTGTTTAATCTGATCGCGTTTTAACATTTTTGCCATGCCTGAGTTTGAGGATGTTTTAAATCCTGTTCAGATTGCTGCCAAAAATCATAAAAATTCTGAGCATCGATATATTTATGACGATGATTGCTTAACGCATGCATATCCAGTTGCAGGTTTGCTGCTTCAAGAGCAATGATTGCCGACATGGCAAAAGCATCGAAAGGCTGAGCTTCCTGATAAATTTCCGGTAAAGCTTCATCGTAATACACCACCAATACACGTGCATTGGGCTGACCATCGGTCTTTAACCAGGCATAGGCTTCAAGCAGTGCTTCACTCCACGATGCAGCCAAACTGGTCGATGGCGTTGCATCCTGACATAAAATTGAATACAGGCCGGCAATGGCATTATGTACGGAAGTTGAAAACTGGGTCGGTGACGGCGTTTGATCTTGCAGTACATCTGCCAGAATTTTTAGCGTCTTATGTTCATCACCATACTGCGATGCCCAGACTATATAATCTACCGCTTGGGAATTCAGCGATTGAATGGCACTGCTTAATGCCAATTTGGCAATCCCCGACAGTCGTCTGCGCTGCATGGCCGGAATTTGTTCGAGGGCTGGAACTGTTCCATCGGCACGACTCATGCACAGTTGTGACACATTGATTTGAAGCATTGCCGTAATTTCCACACCCTTTAATCGTTTGGCTCAAGGCCATTTTATTGGCGGGATTATAGCATTTGTAATAAAAATTACACAAAAAGTATCTTGTAGAAGATTAATTATCTAAATTTATAGTTTTGATTTAATTGCGTATTTTATTGATAATTCACTTGCAAATGCTTTTTCATAAAAAAACCAGCAACTCAGTGCTGGTTTTTTAAAATTCTGAATTTAAAGATTCAATTAATTGCCCTGTACCAATCGGCGAGCACTAATGATACCCGGTTGCTGCTCCAGACGTGCCAACAGACGTGAAAGCTGTGCCAGACCTTTGACCTCAATCAACAGTTTCATGTTGGCAATACCGTCTGCTTCAGAAATGGTATTTACCTGACGAATGTTGATCTGATCCGAGAAAATCACTTGAGTCAGATCTTTGAGCAGACCGCGGCGGTCATAGGCTTCCACCACAATCTGTACACTTTGACCACGGGTCGGCTGCATTTCCCAGTCAGCTTCGACAGCACGCTCAGGTTCCTGAGAAATCATGCGCACATAATCCGGACAGGCAACCTTATGGATACTGACACCACGGTTCAGGGTGATATAACCGCCAATCGATTCACCATGCACCGGCTGACAGCACTGTGCAATATGCAGTTCTACATTGTCCAAACCGTCAATTAAAATGCCATGTGCAGACAAGGTATGACTGGCACGTGGATTCAAGGTCGGTTTAAGCACCAACTCAGGTTCATCCTGGCCAATGTGCATATGACGATTGATCTGATTGATCATGGCATGCAGGCTAATATCGCCATTCACCAGTCCAATCAGGATATCTTCACCCAATTTAACATTGAAGTGATTGCAATAGTCACTTAAATCAATACTTTTCGGGTGAATCGCCAGACGTGAAAGCTCTTTATTGAGAATTTCACGGCCTACTTCCAGATTTTTACTGCGGTCTTGCTGCCTGAACCAGTGACGTAACTTATCCCGTGCCCGGGCAGTTTTAATGTAGCCAAGTGAATTTACCAACCAATCACGATTCGGCTCGCGATCTTTCTTGGTTAAAATTTCGACCTGTTCACCAGTTTTTAGAGTATAGGTCAACGGTACATAGCGCTGATTCACACGTGCCGCATAGCACTTGTTGCCCACTTCAGTATGTACGTGATAAGCAAAGTCTAAAACGGTCGAGCCACGCGGTAATTCTTTAATATCCCCATCACGGCTAAACACGTAAATTTTTTCAAAGCCTTCGAAATCTTGAATCTGTTCAAAATTTTCAGTTTCATCATCTGATTTATGCGCACTGGCATCGTTACGTTCCTGATAATGTTCAAGTACGGCACGTAAAGAATGCAAACGATGATTGAAGGAATGATCGGTATTTTTCGCGCCTTCTTTATAGTTAAAGTGCGAACATACTCCAAGCTCGGCCTCTTCATGCATATCCTTAGTCCGGATTTGCACTTCCAGCGATTTGTTCTCTGCAATCACGGCAGTATGCAATGAACGGTAACCATTGGCTTTGGGATTAGTAATGTAATCATCAAACTGATGCGGAATATGGCGCCAGATTTGATGCACAATGCCTAAAGAGTGATAGCACTCAGGGACGGTTTTGACCAATACCCGAACCGCACGAATATCATAAAGCTGGTCAAAGCTCAGGTTCTTGCTTTTCATTTTTCGATAAATCGAATAAATGTGTTTCACCCGCCCGCTAATCTCAGCTTCAATATTGTACTGAGCCAGCTCATTCTTCAGTTTATCAATCACAAACTGGATATATTGTTCACGCTCCAGCCGTTTTTCATTCAGTAAAGAGGCAATTTCTTTATAGCGTTCTGGTGCCAAGTAACGGAAAGCTAAATCTTCAAGCTCCCATTTCAGTTGGGCTATCCCCAAACGGTGCGCCAAAGGCGAGTAAATGGTCAGAATTTCACGCGCCACACGTTCCTGACGCTCTCGAGAAGCTTTGGTCAGCTCACGCAAGGCATAGGTACGTTCTGCCAGCTTGATCAGTACTACACGAACATCTTCAGTCACTGAAATCAGCATCTTGTAAATGCCGCTTAAATGTTCACGCTGGTTGTTGTTAAAATGATCTTCCAGGCGCTTGTTCTTTTCAATCAGCTCGGAAAGCTTACCCATCGCCAGTGTGCCTTGCACCAGACTATAGACTTGCTCGCCAAAATGTTGCTGTACTTCTTCCAGCGTCATCACGCCTTCACGAACGCTACGATACAGCATTGCGGCAGACAAGGTCGCTTCATCGACATGCAGATGCGCCAAAATATCCGCCATTTCAATGCCGGTATAAAAGGTATTTGAGCGATGATCGACAGTCGTTTGTAGCTCTTTATATAAAGTCAGATGTGCAACTTCTTCGAGTTGTTTTAGCGCCGTATCATCTAATATGCCACGAACCCGATTTAACCATTCGGCCAAATCATGTCGAGCTTGTTCGGCATGTTCTACAGTCGCTTCCTCCGACAACTCATTGAGACGTCCAGGAAGTTGCTCACGTACTGTGACCATACCCTACTCCTACTTTTTTACACTTCATATTATAAATCGTTTATTTCTTTATATTTTTCGAATAAGGCAATAGATTCCACATGTCCCGTATGGGTAAACATGTCCATTACCCCAGCCTTTTTTAATCGATAACCATGTTTCGCCAGTACACCCGCATCTCGCGCCAATGTTGCAGGATTACATGATACATAAACGATTCTTTTTGCACCAAACTTGGGCACATAATACATTATTTCTTCCGCACCTGAACGTGGAGGGTCAATCAATAATGCATCAAATCCTTGATTTGCCCAAGAATGCTGCGAAAAATCTTTTGTTAAATCTTGTGAATGGAACTGAACGTGAGTCATGCCGTTTTGTTTAGCATTTTCTGCCCCACGTTGTACCATTTCTTCACTTCCTTCAACAGCGACTACTTGTCCGGTTTCACCGACACAACGAGCCAGGGGTAAAGAAAAATTTCCTAAACCACAAAACAGGTCGAGAACGCGTTCACCTTGCTGCAACTGAAGCAAATCACATGCCAGCTTCACCATCTGCGGGTTAATGGTCGAATTGACCTGAGTAAAATCCAGCGGATTAAAGCCAAATTTCACATCAAACTCATCCAAAGCATAATGCAAACGCATCGCCGCGGTCGGATCATCCACCCGATGCAAACTGTCGCTACCTGCAGGCTGCAAATACAACTGCCACTGTCTGTTTAACGTAAACTGTTTTAATTGGTTGACATCATCGGATGACAATTTTTCAGTATGACGAACCAGCAGTGCAATATCCTCATCCCCCATGGCCAATTCTACATGACCAATCGCTGCTTTGCCCTTTAGACTTTCGAGTAACTCCCGCAAGGCGCTAATTGGGCCAAATTCACGGTCTAGTACCATACAGCGGTCAATCGGGGTCAATTTATTGCTCTGACGCTCACGAAAACCCACCACCAGCTGATCTTTAGCCGGAATATAGCGCACGCCGATACGCGCTTTACGGCGATAATCTTCCCGCTTGGAACGTAATGGTTCCAACCATTGTTCAGGTTGAATGCCGGCAAAATGTTCCAGATGAGATTTCAAAACATCCTGTTTTAAACGAATTTGCTCATCTTGCTGAATATGCTGCATATTGCAGCCCCCACAGACACCAAAATGCGGACATGGCGGTTGAACACGCAAATGCGAAGGCTGACTCAGAATTTCAACACAATCTGCTTCTTCTAAACGTTTCACCACATTGGTAATTTGGGCTCTCACCGTCTCACCAGGCAAGGCATAAGCAATAAAAACTTTTTTACCGTGCTTGTCACTCGGATGATCGGGATGTGATCCATAGTGTGCTATCCCCCGTCCTTCATGTGAAAGAGACTCAACCTGAAGCGTATAAATCGGATATTGAGCTGGACGTGGCTTGGTTCTATGTTTCATGAATACCTAAAGTGTGGGAGAGAAAAAATCTGCAGTGGTAAATTCGGTATGTTGTGAGGTTTCACGCCATACCTGAAGAAAATCCGCATGTTGCGGTTGTTGCTGTAAATACTGGATGGTGGCTTGAATCCAGTAACGATGATCTTCAGTCAATAACTGGCCCTTCAGCAATAGCCAGCGCAAATAGATCAACCAAGTATTTAGCACATCGCCTTCACAGTAGCTGGTCAGTTTTGACCACTGTTGCGCTCGGACATATTCCAGAACATGGTAAGCACCATCACCGCGCTTGCCCGGGAAACCGAGTAAATGTGCAACATCGTCCAACTTCTGGAAATGACGGCCATTAAACATGGCCATGACATCCATTAAATCGACATGACGCTGATGGTAACGGTTCTGATAATTATTATAGCGCTTTTGCTGATCAATTTCGCCCTGATCAAACAAACTTGGTGCCGAAAGACCATGATACATGGCGCGGAACAGAATCACCGGCAAATCAAATTGCGAGCCATTCCAGCTGACCAATGTCGGATGACGCTTGTCAAAAATGGACAGGAATTTTTTTAAAATTTCCGCTTCGCCGTATTGCTCGCGGCTAAATGAAAACAGCTTCATTGCGCCATTTTCATCAATCCATAGCCCGGAAATACAGACAATTTCATGTAGCGGCAAACGCTGAAAATCCATACCAGATTCCTGACGGCGCAATTTCATTAACGCCTGCTCAAGATCTGCTTCGGGTAAATCCAGATGATATAAATGCGCCCCTGACTTTAAATCGGTCAGCGTTTCGATATCGAAAATTAAGACAGGTAAGCGCATTTCATCTCACAATTTTGAATTATTCAGGATCGACGACAGAAAACAAACCGGTAGACAGATAGCGGTCGCCACGGTCACAGATGATACAGACAATCACGGCACCCGGATTTTCTTCCGCCAGTTTAATGGAGGCCCAAACAGCACCGCCTGATGAAGTTCCGGCACTGATGCCTTCTTTGCGCGCCAATTGACGTGCAGTTTTTTCCGCTTCAATTTGCGGAATATCCATAATGCGGTCAACGCGTTTTGGATCAAAAATGGTTGGAAGATATTCTTGTGGCCAACGACGGATACCGGCAATATTTGAACCTTCAGAAGGTTGTAACCCCACAATTTGAATATCAGGATTTTGTTCTTTCAGATATTTGGAAATTCCCATAATCGTACCTGTAGTTCCCATGGAACTGACGAAATGGGTAATTTTACCGCCGGTTTGTTGCCAGATTTCTGGACCGGTGGTGAGATAATGAGCTTCAACATTGTCCGGGTTACCAAACTGGTTCAAGACCAGTCCTTTCCCTTCTTTTTGCATTTGCAGCGCCATATCACGCGCCTGTTCCATATTTTCAGATTCGATTAGCTCGGCGCCATAAGCACGCATGGCATCTTTGCGTTCCTGACTGGAACCTGCAGGCATAATGAGTTTCATTTTGTAGCCACGCATAGCAGCCACCATCGCCAAGGCAATTCCCGTATTTCCACTGGTCGCCTCAATCAATGTATCGCCTGGCTTGATTTGACCACGTTTTTCAGCTTGCATAATCATATTGTACGCTGGGCGGTCTTTTACCGAACCTGCAGGATTGTTTCCTTCAAGTTTAGCCAATACTGTTGCTTGAGTATGACTTGCCAAACGTTGTAAACGCACCAGAGGAGTTTTTCCTACATAGTGGTCCAGTAAAAATTCGTCAGCTTGGAAATCAGGGGTAGTATTACTCATTATTTGCACCTATATCGAGGTGCGCCTATTGTATGAAAAAATGCTTCCTCCTGCACCCATTTAGCAGGCTTTTTATTGAAAGTGATTAAAGCGCAGCCAGTTTTAAATAAAGCGTGCTAATATGCAAAGCATAGGGAATCAACTGCTTTAACCATGTCAAATATCAATAAAAAGTTATTTAAGCGTCTACACTTAAATCATGCTTATGGACAACTCATCGCCATGATTTTTGTCCCCATTATGGTTTTGGCATGTGTGGGGGCATTGCTGGTTTTATCCGAAACATCCAATGCCTCACGGGCGCAGCAACGTCAGATGGCGATTGCGATTGTGGCTCGCTATCAGCTTACCGCCGAAGCTGCATTCGATCTGCTCAACCGCTATCCCTGGCAATATGATCAAGCCCGTAATACCCTGCAGGTAATGCTGGATGAAAAACATCTGATTCGTGCCGCAATTATCGATCCCCAAGGCAGAAACCGTTTAAGTATTGGTTTTCAAGATCAGGAAGCTTGGCCCAAGATTGACACTAAAGCCGATTTTGTCGGCCCTATCCTGCATAATCACAATCATATCTATGCCTTAAAAATTAATGAACATACCGATAACCCGGCCAGACTGGTGATTGAGCTGGATAACCAGCCCCTGGAAATTGCCCACTACCGGGTCATGATTGTTCTGATCGCCACTGGTTTATTGACTTTATTACTGCTGTTACTGTGCCTGAATTTCTATTCACGGCGCTGGATTGCACCAATGTACGAAATCCGGATGCAGTTACAGCGTCTGAATGCCGATACCCTAGATCAGCATATGGTGATTAACAGTACCGGTGAATTGCGTTTACTACAGCGCGATATTGCCAATGTGGTCAAGCGCTTGCACTTTAGCTTTCTTGAACTGAAAGAACATACCGAACAGACTGAAGATGATTTGCGCCGTACTCTGGATACACTGGAAGTGCAAAACATTACCTACCGTCAGGCACGTGACCAGGCCATTTCAGCCAACCAGTCCAAATCGGTGTTTCTGGCCAATATCAGCCACGAATTGCGGACGCCGCTCAACAGTATTGATGGCTTTATTCATTTATTGCTGCGTCAAGGTAACCTGAGCAATGAGCAGAACCTGTATTTGCAAACCATTCGTAAATCATCTGCCCATCTGCTGGCACTGATTAACGATGTACTGGATTTCTCCAAAATTGATGCCGGCAAGCTGGAACTGGAAACTGCACCGTTTGACATGGAAGAAGCCATTTTTGACGTGATGGATATGCTCTCGCCATTGGCGGCACAAAAGCATATCGATATGGCGTTTTATTATGCTGACAATGTGCCAACACAAGTCATTGGCGATGTCCTGCGCTTCAAGCAGATTCTGACCAACCTGATTTCGAATGCGATTAAATTTACTCCGGATGGCGAAATTATTGTCCGTGCCCGTATGGAACATGATGATATCGGGCAATGTCTATTGCACTTTAGCGTGCAGGACAGTGGTATTGGCCTGAGTGGTACAGACCGTAAAAAACTGTTTGAATCCTTCTCGCAAGGCGATGCTTCAGTGACCCGTCAATTTGGCGGTACAGGACTCGGCCTGGCTATTTCCAAACAGCTGGTGCATTTGATGCAAGGGCAAATTGGCTTTGAAGATAACCAGGAACGCGCACCCACTGAAAAAGGTTCCACTTTCTGGTTCACCGCCATGTTTGTCGTGGAGGAAGATATTGAAATTATGCATCCACACTTTAATCAAATGCAGGTGGTTTCCTATTTAGCCCACCCTGCAACAGCCAATATTTTACGGCATTATCTTGAAAATTATGATGTTCATCATGTCGAAACCACGTCGATTCTGGACTTGTTCAGTCAGCTGAATAAATTCTCGAAAAGCGATGAAAATACCTGGCTGATTGTCGATCATAGTGGCGATAGTGAAGCTTTGCTGAAAGAAATACGCAACCGCTATCATGGCAATATTGCGGTATATGGCTATCAGATGGCGCTTGATCAAAACATGCTGAACGAGTACCGTGCACGCCCACTGTATCAACCACTCAGCCGTAGTGCCTTGATTCAGCTGCTCAGCAATCAGCCTATTTTCGAGCAAGATGTACATGAAGAGTTTAATGGACAAGGTCTGCATGTACTGGCCGTGGATGACCATTTACCGAATCTGATTGTTCTGGAAGCGCTGCTCGCAGAGCTGAATGTCACCACCACCAAAGCCCTGAGTGGTCAGGAAGCCATTGATATTATCCAGCAGCGTATAGCACAAGGTTTGCCTGCATTTGATGTGGTGTTTATGGATATTCAAATGCCGGTCATGTCCGGTATTGATACCACTCGCGCCATTCGCTCGCTAGAATCGACCTTGGAAGACCATAAACGCTTGCCGATTATTGCCCTGACTGCCCATGCACTGGCGGATGAAAAGCAGAAATTGTTGCAGGTGGGCATGGATGATTACGTCACCAAACCGATTCAGATGGAACAGATTACTCAGATTCTGACCCACTGGACTTCGGAAAGTTTTAAAAAGGCTAAAAGTGTAGAGCAATCCATTCTGATTGAAGCGCTGGATCCAACTATTCTGGATTGGCAACAAAGCCTGCAACTGGCAGCCAATAAAGAAGATTTAGCCATCGATTTACTGAAAATGCTGACGGACAGTTTCCCGACCGAACTGGATGAAATGCAGCAGTTAATCGAGATGGAAGATTTTCCGCAACTGGAACATGTGCTGCACCGTTTATATGGTGCAACCCGTTATGTAGGTGTGCCGCACTTGCAAGAAGTAACCGGTGGATTTGAGCAATTTGTTTCTTCCTTACGTAAAGAACGACGCAAAGCAGATGAAGCCTTTATTCAGGAAACCCTGCAACGCTTTGATCAATTACAGTCCGTGATTCAGCAGGTTGAACAGGCTTCACAGCAAATTTTAAGCAAACAGAATATCTGATCGGGACTGATACTAATTTTGCCGGCAGCGTCCATCCTTAGATGTGACTCTGCTGTCATGTATCTTGGCATGTATCATAGAAATGTCCATGTTATGCTCAAAACCATATAAAAATACAGGTCTATCTCATGGCGTTACTTCGCATAGAAAAAAACAATGGCATCGCAACCGTCTCTTTAAACCGTCCAGAAAAACGCAATGCCATGAGCTTTGCTTTGTTACGTGAACTGGTGAATGCCGCCAAGCAGATCAAAAAAGACCGCTCAATTCGTTGTGTCATTTTAACTGGCGAAGCGCATGTGTTTAGTGCCGGAATTGATCTAGCCGATTTAAATGCGCCGAAAAATACCGCTTACGCGGCTTGGGAACTAATCAAACCGGGACAAAGCCTGTTCCAGAAAGCCTTTTTAATCTGGCAGGAACTGCCTGTACCGGTCATTGCAGCAATCGAAGGTTATTGTCTGGGTGCCGGCATGCAGTTGGCTCTGGCAGCCGATATTCGTATTGCCCATCCGGACACCAAAATGTCGATTATGGAAAGCCGCTGGGGATTGGTGCCGGACATGGGGCTGACCCGTTCCATTAAAGGTATTATCAGTGTTGATCTGGCCAAAGAACTGACCTTGACCGGTCGTATTTTTGATGCCAACTATGCCAAAGAAATTGGTTTGGTGACTCATCTCGATGCCTCTCCTGTAACTAAAGCACAAGCCATAGCAGAAGAAATGCTGCAACGTTCTCCAGATGCACTTGCTGCAGCCAAACGCGTACTGGATGCCATGGAACATGAACCGAAGAAATCGTTACGTCTGGAGAAAATCTGGCAGCTGAAATTACTGTTAGGTAAAAACAGTAAATTGGCTCGTAAAAAAGACAAGAACCCTGAAGTTCAGTTTTTACCGCGTCAATATAAGTAAAATAGGGCCATAACAGGATCGTTCAGAGAAAAACACATGAGTTTTGATCGTAATACAAAAATTGCATTCTTAGGCATGGGTCTCATGGGAAGCCGAATGGCAACTCGGCTGATTCAAGCCGGTTTTGAAGTGGCTGTATGGAACAGAACGGCATCCGCCTGTGACGTGCTGATTGATATGGGCGCCACAGCCCTGGACTTGCAGAATATTGGACAATATCCGGTGATTCTGACCTGTCTGGCCGATGATGCTGCCGTACAAGCGGTTTATGACCAGATTCAGAGCAATTTACAGGCCGGACAAGTGATTGTGGATTTCTCCAGCCTGTCTGTGGATAAAACCAAAGTTTTGGCAGAGCAGGCTCAAACTCGTCAAGTCCAGTGGATTGACTCCCCTGTTTCCGGTGGCACGGCAGGTGCCGAACAGGGCACACTAGTGATCTTTGCCGGTGGGGACAGGCAAACCATCCAGGATTTATCACTGATTTATAATGTACTTTCGCAACGTGTGACCCGTATGGGTGAAACGGGCACCGGACAAGCCACCAAAATTTGCAACCAGCTAATTGTGGCAGCCAACAGTACTCTTATTGCTGAAGCGGTGGCTTTAGCTGGACAAGCTGGGGTGGATACAACCCTGCTGGCTCCAGCGCTTGCCGGTGGTTTTGCCGACTCCAAACCGTTTCAGATTTTAACCCCGCGTATGGCCACGCATACTTTTGAACCGGTGCAATGGAAAGTTCAAACCCTGTCCAAAGACTTAAATAATGCCGTACAGCTGGCTGAACAGTTCAATTTAAATATTCCTGTAGCAAAACAGGCACTTTCACAATTGAAAACTCATCAAAATAAAGGCTATGCTGAAGCTGATCTGGCGACGGTCATTCAACTTGTTGAATCTTGAGCAGAACATTTTTTAGCGAGCAAGGAGTAAAAGCATGATTAAGCTAGCGGTAAATTTATCGATGATTTTTACTGAAGTGCCTTTGCTTGAGCGCTTTGCTCTGGCGCAGGCTCATGGTTTTCAGCATGTAGAAATTCAGTTTCCCTATGAACTCAGCATTGAACAGATTCAGACCCAATTGACCCTGCACGACCTGAGCTTATGCCTGATTAATGTGCCTGCAGGTGACCTGATGCAAGGTGGCAATGGTCTGGCTGGCGTACCGGGTCAAGAAATCGAGTTTCATCATGCCCTGGAACAGGCAATTCAATACGCCACAGCACTGAATGTACCCAGTGTGAATATTCTGGCCGGCAAGCAACCGCTAGATGCAGACTTGTTGCCTTGCTTAAATACCCTAGCAAAAAATTTAAAACTGGCTTGTTCCATGCTTGCTGCACATAACATCCAACCGGTGTTTGAAATGATTAACAGCACCGATATGCCACGCTTTTTGGTGCAGAATATTGCCCAAGCCCAGGAGATGCTGGAAGCGGTACAACACCCTGCGCTGAAAATGCAATATGACTGCTATCACATGGCGATGATGGGTGAAGATGTACTGCAAGGCTTAAAGGAAAATATTCAGGATATTGGACATATCCAATTTGCAGACTGTCCCGGACGACATCAGCCCGATACGGCACAAATTCAATATGCAGAAATTTTTCAGTGGTTAAATCAAAGCACTTATAACGGTTTTACTGCGGCAGAATACCGTCCACAGGCGCATTCAAACCATTCTTTTGCATGGAAAGATAAATATTTTGCAAAACATCCGCAAAGTTAAATTATGAACTGATTTGAAATTCGGCACCAAAACCGCTATATTACACGATGAGATATTGTCCGGAAATTAAACCCTTTATGAATTTAGAACCATCGCCCAGCGCTTCTAATTCTCTCGAACACGCAATGAATGCTCATGCTAAAGATGTACAAGCTTGCTTAAAAGTTGTACATGAAGCCCTATTAGATGTAAAAGCAAAAGATATTTTAGAACTTGATGTCAGCGCAATCAGCAATGTGGCAGATGCCATGGTTATTGCTAGCGGTACATCAACCCGTCACATTAAAGCCCTCGCAGATAACGTTGCTGAAGAAGCACGTAAAGCGGGTTTCCGCCCTATCGGCGTTGAAGGCGAACGTGATGCTGAATGGATTTTAATCGATCTTGGTTTTGTGGTGGTTCATGTCATGCTTCCAACAGCGCGTAAATTTTACGACCTTGAAAGCTTATGGCGCGTGACTCCAGAATCAGTAGCTTAAAAATTTAAACTAAAAAAGCGACCTTCAGGTCGCTTTTTTAGTGCTGCTATTTTTGGGATGCCCAGCCTAGGCTTAAGACTGAACATCCATTCGATCAAGATTGCTGCCAACTATAATAAATGATGTAAATCCACGGACGGATATTTGCTCTTGATGTCCATTTTCACCCGTGCATAAACCTGATCAGCCTTGCTTGGACCATAGAATTCACAATAGCATTCATATGATGCGGTTATCACCTGAGCATAACTGGTGAGCGGTAAACATTCTGCAAAAGCAGCATCATTCAGATTCGCGGATTGCTGAATGGCAATGCCCAGGGCTTGAACATGATTTTTGACTTCCACATTAAAATCATTCAGATCAGCTCTAGCTACTGTCTGTAGCACTCCATTAATCAAATCAAAAAAAGCATCGGCAAAATCGGCTGAAATCGGCACCTCCGTTTGCACTTTTGGCTGGGTATCCAGCAACACCTGTTTCTCAACCGCCGACATTTCACATAACACCTGCTTCAGCATTTCTTTGCGCTGAACACGCAATTCATCGGTATTGCAAATGTCATTCATAAAACGGTTGAGGACAAATGAAGGTTTGTCTCCGTACTCCTGTTCCCAATAATTCAATACCCGTTCCAATACAGTCCCTTGCAGATAATGACTTAAACCGCGTTCAATCGCCTGTTTCTTTTGCATCACAGTGAGTAATTCATTTGGCATAGCGAAACTCCCCTTGTTGGTTTAGTGGCGTTTGGTAATATCATCTGTTTCAAAAGTCACATCACGCTGAAATTCGGGATAAGACAGTTCCGCATGTTCGGTATAATCCAGGCCACGTTGTTCATGTTGCTTACTCACACGCAACCCACCCAGCAATTTGTCCAGAATTTTAAAAACGATCAATGCAACCCCAAAGCCCCATGCAAATGCAGCGCCTATGCCCAAAAGCTGAATCGAGACAATTTGTGAATTAAACATATCTGTTTCAAAGAACAAACCTGCTGCCAGCGTTCCCCATGCCCCGCAAAAACCATGTACCGTCACGGCATCAACCACATCGTCCAGTTTGAGTTTTTCCATCAGACTTGGCAGCACACTCACCAGCAAACCTGCAACAAGGCCGGTAATTACGGCAAATAGTGGTGACATGGTGGCACAACCTGCGGTAATACCGACCAGACCACCCAATGAGGCATTAATGGTGGTCTGCATTAAAATTGCTTTACCACGAATCAGGGCATACAGCATATAAGCCACCGCTCCCGCACAGGCAGCCAAATGGGTATTGAGGGCAATGCGGCCAATACTGACATTGGCATTCACGGTGGATGCAGCATTAAAACCAAACCATGCCAGCCAGAGGATAAAACCGCCCAAGGCCACCAAAGGTAGATTATGTGCGGCCAAATGGTGACTTTGTCCATTACGTCCAAAGCGCCCCAAACGTGGCCCCAATACAATAATTCCAGCCAGAGCGACCCAGCCACCAATAGAATGCACCACGGTTGAACCGGCGAAGTCAATGAAACCTAAAGCTTTTAGCCAGCCTGAGCCATCAAAAATACTGCCCCATACCCAGCTACCAAAGATTGGATAAATCAGGCCGCTGACTACGGTGGCACTGACAATATAAGCAACAAAGTGAATGCGCTCAGCCATGGCTCCGCTGGCAATGGTGGTTGCTGTTGCTGCAAACATCATTTGAAAGAACAATAGATTCCAATGCCAACCATCCATGACATTGGGTGCAAAATGACTGGTTCCGATCCAGCCTGAAGCATTGACCCCAAACATCAAACCAAAACCTACCAACCAGAACACCAATCCCCCCAGACAAGCATCCATATAGTTTTTCATCAGTACATTCACTGTATTTTTGCTGCGTACCGAACCACTTTCGATCAGTGCAAAACCGGCCTGCATAAAGAACACCAATATACCGCCCATCACTACCCATACGCTGTCGAGTGATAAGCGTATTTCCTGAATATTGGCTGTGTTTGTCGCGGTTTCACTTGCAAATGCCGGCAGTGAACATACACATAACAGCAATACTAGATACTTTATTATTTTCATGAACAGTCCCCCTAAAACTGAATCACAAAAATGCAAAAGAAATGCCAGATTATCGAGATTTATCTTTTTATTTAAAAAGGCCGGCAAATGCCGGTCTTAACACAACTTATTTTCTAAAAATATCCCTCATCAGCAATACCCATTTAGAAATAAACAGTTAATTGCCATTTTATAAAGCATTTTTGCAATATCGCTTGATCAGGCAGCACCAAAAAAAACAAGAGACCATAGCCTTATAAAAATGTGCACTGCTCTGTTCTTCAATTTAATTGTTGAAAAGTCATATATTCTAGAATTAAAAAACCACCCGAAGGTGGTTTTAATCTCCCTAAATCCCTCTTTATGAAAGAGGGACTTTTGAAGCGTGGATTTAGTGACCGCCGCCGTTAATGGCTTTAGTCATGTCTTCCACAACTTTCTTGGCATCACCGAAGATCATCATGGTTTTTTCATTATAGAACAAGTCATTGTCCAGACCCGCATAACCGGTTGCCATCGAACGCTTGATCACCATAATGGTACGTGCTTTATGCGCTTCCAAAATCGGCATGCCATAAATTGGTGAACTTGGATCATCTTTCGCTGCCGGGTTGACGACGTCGTTTGCACCAATCACCAGTACCACATCAGTTGCCGGGAAGTCTGAGTTGATTTCATCCATTTCCAGGATGTCTTCATAAGCCACATCAGCTTCCGCAAGCAATACGTTCATGTGACCTGGCATACGGCCTGCAACCGGGTGAATCGCAAAGCGTACTTTCACGCCTTGTTCTTTCAGGATTTCACACAATTCTTTCACGGCATTTTGTGCACGGCCTTGTGCCATACCATAACCCGGTACAATCACAACGCTGTCTGCATTAGACATCAAGAAGCCTGCATCATCTGCCGAACCAGAACGGTGATTACGCTGAACCTGTTCGCCCTTGTCACCAGAAGCAACTGCCGTACCGCCCATTGCACCACCAAACAAGACATTGATGATTGAACGGTTCATGGCTTTACACATGATGTAAGACAGAATCGCACCTGAAGAACCAACCAGTGAACCAGCAACAATCAACATATTGTTTTCTAAAGTGAAACCAATACCTGCTGCTGCCCAGCCAGAGAATGAGTTCAACAGTGATACCACAACTGGCATATCACCGCCACCGACCGGTGCAATCCATACCCAGCCAAATGCAAGTGCAAGTGCTGTCATTGCCCAGAACGAAGTCATGTCGCCTGTTAAGAAGAAGTTGATACCACAACCGAGCATTGCCAGGAAGATAATCGCCTGTACCGGTTTAACCCATGCACCCGAAATGGTTTTTGCCCATTTCTTCGCCGCCAGTTTACCGTAAGCAAATACAGAGGCTGTAAATGTGATTGCACCCACGAAGCAACCCACGAACAATTCAAATAAATGTACGCTGCTCATATGTGCATGCTGTACGCCAGCCGCCGTTAATACCGCTTCATTTTGTGCAAATAACGCAGTGAGCTGGTTGTTATGCAGAATCGCAGCAATGGCAATCAGTACCGCAGCCAAACCCACCAGTGAGTGCATTAATGCAACAGTTTCTGGCATTTGAGTCATCGGAACCGTACGTGCACGGGCAATACCGACAATTGCACCCAGCACCATCGCACCGCCAATCATCCAGACCACAGGATGATCTGCAACGAAGAAAGTGGTGATCACGGCAATTGCCATTGCAACCATACCGTAACGGTTACCTTGAATCGCTGTTTTAGGACCAGACAAACCACGTAAGGTTAAGATAAAAAGAACGGCACCAACCAGGTAGAACCAATCCGCATATTCTCGAATGAATTCCATGTCTTAGCCCTCTTTTTTCTTTTGCTTTGGCTTGAACATTTCAAGCATACGTGCAGTCACGGCGAAGCCACCAAAAATATTGATACTTGCCAGGAATACTGCGACTGCACCCAAAATACTGACCACGTTGATGCTTTGGAATTGCACATTGGCTTCAACCAAACCCGGGATGCCAACAGTCTGTAACATCGCACCCACCACAATAATAGATGACAAAGCATTGGTTACAGCCATCAATGGCGTATGTAATGCAGGGGTAACGCCCCAAACCACGTAGTAACCTACGAAGATGGCAAGGACGAAAATTGTAATCGTTTCAACCATGATCTCTCTCCTTAACCACGCTTCAGCAGCACTTGACCGCCATGAGTTACTAGAAGGGCTTTTTGAATTTCTTCTTCCGTATTGATGGCAAAGTTTTTCTCTGCATCAAACAGTGTCTCGAGGAAATTAAAGACGTTACGCGCATAAAGTGCCGAAGCTTCAGTCGCAACGGTTGCCGGGATATTTGGAATACCTAAAATGGTCACGCCATTATCAGTCACGACATTTTCGCCACATTTTGAGCCTTCCACGTTACCGCCAGATTCAACTGCCATATCCAGGATGATTGAACCCGGTTTCATTTTGGCAACCGTTTCAGCACGAATTAAACGCGGTGCATCACGGCCCGGTAAAAGTGCAGTGGTAATCACGATGTCAGCATTGGAAACGGCTTTATCGACAATCGCTGCCTGGTCTTTGATGTATTGCTCACCTGGCATCCATCCATAACCGTTTTTAGCAGCATCCGCCGCTTTCTGTTTTTCTTCATCCGACATCGGCACGTCTAGCCACTTACCGCCAAGCGATTCCACTTGATCACGCGCAGTTGGACGTAAATCGGTTGCTTCTACCACAGCACCTAAACGTTTCGCTGTTGCAATCGCTTGTAGACCCGCAACACCCACACCCATAATCACAACACGGGCTGGTTTTACCGTACCGGCTGCAGTCATCAGCATTGGGAACATGCGTTGATATTCTGCTGCTGCCAAAAGTACCGATTTATAACCGGCCAGGTTAGCTTGAGAAGACAACACGTCCATGTTTTGCGCACGGGAAAGCGTACGGGGTAAAAGCTCTAATGCAAATGCAGAAACCTGCTGTGATGCAAACTGATCAAGTTCAGTGTTGCGATATGGGTCAAACATCGCAATAACTGCAGTATTTGGAGCAAGCTTTTGAATTTCGTCCCCTTTAGGCGCACGAACTTTCAAAATAATCTGACTGCCGGTATAGGCATCATCCGTAATTTTGGCACCGACCTGTTCATATGCACTGTCAATATAAGCGGCTTTTACACCCGCTCTACGTTCAATGACTACAGTATGACCAGCACTGATCAACTTCTTTACTGTTTCTGGCGTTGCAGCCACACGACTTTCACCGGCAACAGTTTCAGTTGGGATTCCGATCTGCATGAGCGTTCCTCAAGCTAATTTTTCTTAAGTAAACATTGCGGTGAGCAATGTTTCCCCCTAGATGCATTTTTGTTGAATTTTTGGATTCTAATTGAACTTTTTTAAATTACCACCCAATATTTATTTAATAAATACCCATATTTTGAACTGATGATTCATAAAAATAATAGTTTCATATAGGATTCGTCGGTTTTACTTTCATTTTAGCTCGTCTTCATGACTTTAAATGCCAGCCTGAAAAAGCCATTAATCTTTATCTTGACCTTTCCGTTCATCATTTCCAGCCGGCTTGTCCCACAAAATTGATCTTTCTGACATTCTTCCTTTAATCAGAATTTAAATAAGTACCCAGAAAGTTGCTTGATTTACTTATCGACTGATTAAATTTAAATAATTTTCTCCCTCTCTATTAGCCAGGATGACATTTTGAATGGGCTTGTTCCCTTAAAAAATCAGCGATTGCCTATCTTGTTTTGCCTAAATCAAGTCTGGAGCGGCATATCAGAAAAAATGCTGATTTTCCTTATTTTTATGTTTTTTTGTTATTTAATGCTTATTCGCCCTAAGTCTAAGGCAATTAAAAAAATAAATTAAAAAAAATTTTACAGCCATTTCGCTTGATGATGTTTTACGCTGGATTTGTCTCAATTCAACATGTTTTGCACAAATTTAGTGCAAAAATTTATTTTTTATACTCATCTTCTTGTTTTTATTAATTTTAAAAGAATAGGCATAGTAAGATAAGGTTTCTAAATAAACGCGTTTGAATAAAATTTAGACAAAAAACTCACTTTCCAGAGAAGCCAAGCCAGCTGTCAGTAACCTCTAGAAAATAGCTCTAAGCATCAATCATTCCAAATTGGAATTATAATTCGCATCTTTTTGCATTTAACCTCGGGGCTTAAAAACTTTATAATTCAACTTTGTCTCGATCTTCTTCAGATCAGAAGCCCTAATCAAGCAGGTAAAATGAAACCGACTCTAAGCCAAATACAATTAGGTTCATTATTTGCGATTGGTGCTGCGTTCCTGTTTAGTACCAAAGCCATTTTTATTAAGCAAACTTATGCATTGTCACCCTTGGTCGATGGCACGGTGCTGATGGCTTTGCGCATGGCCAGTGCCTTACCGTTTTTTTTAATGCTGTGCTGGTTCAACCGTCATCATAATAAAGAGCTGGCAGCGAAAGACTGGGGGCTATTGGTTGTTGCAGGGCTGATGGGGTACTACTTTTCAAGCTGGCTGGATTTTGTCGGTCTGATGTATATCAGTGCCTCACTGGAACGGATTATTTTATTTCTCTATCCCACCCTAACGGTTCTGGCTTCCAGTGCCATTTATAAGCAGAAACTTAGTCTGAAAAGTATGCTAGCCATCGCCTTAAGTTACGGCGGTACGATCATTGTGATGTTGCAGGAACAAAGCAACGTCGCGCATGAAGGCCATTTCTGGCTTGGGGTCAGTCTGGTCTTTGCCAGTGCGGTATGTTTTGCCGGGTACTTATTGCTTACTCCACGACTGATTCAACGTTTTGGTTCATGGAATTTTACCGGTTTGGCACTGAGTATTGCCTGTATAGGCACCCTAACCCATTACATGATTGCCACGCCGCAGCCTTTGCTGTTACTCACCCAACTCCCCGTCAGTGTAATTTGGTACGGCATTGCCTTAGGCCTTCTGGTAACGGTTTTACCGACGGTACTGATGGCACAGAGTATTGCCCGGCTGGGTGCTGCACAGTCTGCCATGATTGCTTCGATTGGCCCGATTCTGACCATTATCTTGGCCACCATTTTTCTAGGTGAGCATTTAAATGCCATTCAATGGCTGGGCTGCGTGCTCAATATTATTGGGGTGATGATGATTACCCTATCGAAAAAGAAATTCTCGCATTAATTTTTTATCATTCCCAAATTCAAGCCAGTCAGGCCTAAAACTACGGCTGGCAAAATAGCCCTAAACAAGCCAGCGAAAGACTGCTTTTCCAAAGATTTGTGCCTTCAGATTAATGTGCTTGCTATACTCTGCATGTACATTGCAATCCGAGCAAGCTTCGCCTGCCTGAAATAAAACAAGGACTGTTATGAAGACTTCTTTCGACATCAGCCAAGATAAATCTTTGCTTTGGCTGATGGCCATGGCCTGTGGTCTATGTGCGGGAGCCAACTATTACTGCCAGCCTTTAATCCATTCCATTCAGCAAGATTTTCATGTGGCTGAATCACAAGTGGCCTTAACCGTTACTTTTGCCCAGGTGTCTTATGCCCTTGGGCTGCTGTTTATTGTGCCGGTAGGTGACATCGTCAATAAAACCAAATTCATTCCGCTATTGATGTTTTTGGCCGCCCTTGGTTTATTGCTCTGTGCCTTTGCCGTCAACCTGCCGATGCTTTGGCTGGGAACCATTATCGCAGGCTTGTTTTCTGTTGCTGCACAGGTCCTGATTCCCTTAGCCACCATGGCAGTCAAACCGGAAAAAACCGGTGAAGTGGTCGGATTTCTAATGAGCGGGCTGTTAGTCGGTCTGCTGCTCTCTACCAGTCTGGCCGGCTTGCTCTCGAATTTATTTCACTGGAAACTCATTTATGTGGTCAGTGCACTGTTGATGCTGCTCTTGGCTTTCCTGCTTAAAAGCAGGCTTCCCCATATTCCGACCTTAAACATGAGTTATGCCAAAATTTTTAAATCTATGGCGGTTTTACTAAAACAGGAACCGCGCTTGGGTTTACGCTCCCTGATTGGCGCTTTTATTTTTGCAGCCATGAGTACCCTGTTTTCCACTATTGCCGTTTTACTCAGTTCCGAGCCGTTTCATTTATCCGATGTACTGGTCGGTGTAGTGACTTTAATTGGTGTGTTTGGGGCATTATCGACCACTAAAATTGGCAAGATTGCCGATCGTGGCCATACCCTCGCACTGACATGGATCGGTCTGTCACTGCTGATGATCAGCTGGCTGTTTTTCTATATTGGCGGGCAGGCTTTATGGGGCTATGTTGTGGGTTACGGCATTATCAGCCTGGGTTTGACCGTGGTGCATACCAGCAATCAAAGTATTATTTTCCGCTTGCATCCAGAGGCAAAATCCCGAATTAATTCCATCTACATGACCGCTTATTTTATTGGTGGAGCTTGTGGTTCGGCACTTGGCGTTTATTCATGGCATCATGGCGGATGGAACATGACCTGTATTGCAGGATTGAGCCTGGTGTTCTGTGCGGTCTTTTTTGCATTTCTGGATATGCGTTATCACGCTCGCAAAGCTTCTCTTTCATAAAAAGCTGCTCTTGAAACAGCCTTTTATCTTGGGGGCTTATTGCAAATCATTAGTCTTAGGATACTTGCACCACGGGATAAAACGGTTTGCCCAAATCCAGCGTTTTGGCATTTTCCAGAAGTATAAGCATGAACATAGGTAACAATGCCGCCAAAATATTACAGGCATCCTGCAATTGCCGACGATTGACCGAGCTATTATAGGTGGCACCGCCATGAATCATTTGATTACGCAAGGTATAAAGACGATTAAAAACCACAAATAAAATATCTACCGAGGCTTTTTCCTGTAAGGCTTTATGGACTTTCTTCTTTTCCTGTTCAAAATCTTCTTTCCAGCTGCACTGGCTGATTTTCTGATTTTGATAATCCCAGAAACCCTGATACACATAGGGATTTTCTAACAGCAGGCGGATGGGATGGCTAAATTTATCCCAAAGAATATGATAGATTTTATGTTCCTGATCTTTCTGGCAGATTAAATACAGGAACTGTCGCAAGGCCTGTTTATCTTGATTCAGCGCGGCATCCTGCGCATAAATGGCATTGAATGAAATCCACAGACTCATGAATTTAAGATCAAGGTCGCTATCTAATTCTAGCGATTTTTTCAGCCAGCTTAAGCCACGATGAATTCTTAGGTTTAAATAATCAGAATGCTCGGCCTTTTTACTTTTAAAGATTTCTTCCAAAAGCATCATTTTAAATTCTCATACTTTATTATTCTTCTAATTAAACATACTCATTTTTATAATATTTACAATATAAAGAAGTGGTTACACAGTCACTTTTTACTGAATAATCAATATACTAAAATATCACTTATTTTTTAGTTCCCGATCCTGTGTTGTTGCTTTGAGCAGAAAGCACGTATAATTCGCGCTCCGGTTTTTCATCATTTCAGGTTTACGCCATGACTGCTCTCCAATCTTTACAACCTCGCATTTCGGTCGCGCCGATGATGGATTGGACCACTCGTGACTACCGTTTTTTTGCCCGCCTGTTTAATCCAAATGCCATTCTATATACCGAAATGGTCACTACCGGTGCCATTCTCTTTGGCGGTGCAGAACGCCATTTGGACTATAACAACGAAGAACACCCGATTGTACTGCAACTGGGTGGCTCAAATCCGAAAGATCTTGCGACCTGTACTAAAATGGCACAAGACTGGGGCTATGATGAAGTCAACCTGAATGTGGGCTGCCCAAGTGACCGGGTGCAAAATAACAAAATTGGCGCATGTTTGATGGCAGAGCCTGACCTGGTTGCTGAATGTATTGCTGAAATGCGCAATGCGGTCGATATTCCTGTGACGGTCAAACACCGGATTGGCATTGATGACATGCAGTCTTATGAAGAAATGCTGCATTTTGTCGATACCGTGGCCAAAACCGGTTGTGACAACTTTATCGTGCATGCGCGTATTGCCTTGTTACAGGGTTTATCGCCTAAAGAAAACCGCGATGTTCCGCCTTTGCGTTATGAAGATGTCTACCGTTTAAAACAGGAGCGTCCGAACCTGCTGATTGAAATTAACGGTGGAGTAAAGACCTTGGCTGAAACGCAAGAGCACTTAAAACATGTCGATGGCGTGATGATTGGCCGCGAGGCTTATCACAACCCTTACCTGTTAGCTGAGCTTGGACAACTGTGGAATCTGCAAGCGCCTGACCGCTTTGATATTATGGCGCAAATGATGCCCTATATTGCCAAACGTATGGAAGAAGGTGCCCCACTTTCCATTATTACCCGTCATATTTTAGGGTTGTTCCAGAACTTGCCGGGTGCGCGTAAATGGCGCCAGGCCTTAAGTGGTGGCAATGCCAAAACTTTAAAAGATGTGGAAACAGCGTTAATCAATATTCAGGAAGCGATGCAGCGTACTGAAGAATATTTGAAAGAAAATCAGGGTGATCTGGCTTCAAATTGATTGCAAGCGTCCTTATGAGCAACAATGCCAGTCTATTCAAAAATAGGCTGGCATTTTTTTGAATCTTGATTTTTAGCTTTTTATATCGCTAGCAGAAGCCAGTCTTGCACAGTTCCATATAACAAGCACTGAATGAAAAAGAAGCAATAACTGGCTTAATCTAATGCTTAGTATTCATCGCCTTAAACGACGAATATGCATAAAATCATTGATGATTATAAATAGCATGGCCCTGATCTTTCACCGCAGCAATTTTTTTGCCTTCCAGTTTAGCTTGATCCAATTTACCTGCCTGCACCAATGTTCTGGTCTTATCAATCTCGACCACTAATTGATCAAACAAAGCATCTGAGCTTGGTGCTTTCGCATCGTTGGTTTTTAAGTCCACTTTTTTAGAGTCTAAGGCTGCAGTTTTCATATTATCCAGCGCTTGCAGTGCATCTTGCTGATTTTTGGCCTTATTAAAAGCTTTAAAGTTTTTAGCGAGGGTTTGCATATTATGTTCAAGAGCACCGTGTGCAAAACTCAGGCTGCTGGACGATAAAGCAATGGAAAATATTACTGCGGATAAAGTTTTTTTGATCATGTTGAGGATGTCCTGTGAAAGATCCATTTAAAAACTGTGGTTATTATTGCGGTTTAAATTGTTCTGAACATTTGTGTTTTAAGCATTAAACATAGTGTAAATCCTATAAAAAATGCAACGGACTCGTTGCATTTTAATGAATAACTTCAGCTTTATTTAAACCGGCTCTATTTCGTGTTGCAAGGCATCATGAATCGCTTCCACCAGCTGCTGGGCAATTTCCTGTTTTGAGGCTTTTTCCAGATCACGCTTCTGCATTTGATACTGCTCGGCAAAGAACACAATCATGGCATTTTCATCAGAGGCAAAACCAATATCAGGCCGTGATACATCATTGCAGGCAATCATATCCAGTTTTTTAGCCACCAGTTTTCCTGCTGCATATTCTTCAACATTCTGGGTTTCTGCAGCAAATCCAACCATAAAGGGACGTTTTTGTTGCTGGGCGATGGTCGCCACAATATCCGGGTTTTTAATTAAAGCCACATTCAGCTCATCACCAGCTTTCTTGATCTTATGCTCGGCCACTTCTGCTACGCGATAATCTGCCACTGCAGCCGTTGCAATAAAGATATCGCAACCTTCATCCAGCATCTGCATACTGGTTTCCAGCATTTTTACCGCAGATGACACATTGATACGGCGCACACCATTCGGCGTGTCTAAACTTACCGGGCCTGCAATCAGGGTTACTTTGGCACCGGCTGCATAGCAGGCAGCGGCTAAAGCAAAGCCCATCTTGCCAGTACTGTGGTTTGAAATATAACGGACCGGATCAATCGCTTCACGGGTGGGACCTGCGGTAATCACCACATGTTTACCCGCCAGCATGCCAAATTTTTCGGCAATCGCACGCTGTGCCTTGTGGAAATATTCAGTCACTTGTCGTGCTAAATCTTCCGGTGCAGGCATACGCCCTAAACCAATATCACCACAGGCCTGTGAACCAGCATCCGGCATAATCACATGCACGCCATCTTCCACCAAGGTATTCAAATTGCGCTGCGTCGCTTTGGCTGCCCACATTTGCTGATTCATCGCAGGTGCTACCCAAACCGGTGACTTGGTCGCCAGATATAGGGTACTTAACAGATCATCGGCCAAACCGTTAGCAAATTTCGCCAGAGTGTCACAACTTGCTGGCGCAACCAGCAATAAATCGGCCCAACGCGCCAATTCAATATGCCCCATGCCTGCTTCAGCTTCCGGATTAAGCAATTCAGTATGCACCGGATTTCCCGACAGGGCCTGAAAGGTCAACGGAGTAATAAAAGCCTGTGCTCCATGAGTCATCACTACACGGACATTAAAGCCTGCATCTTTTAAACGACGGACCAAAATGGCACTTTTATATGCCGCAATACCACCAGTTACCGCTAAAACAATGTTTTTATTTGGAATCACACTCAAATCGAAGCTCACGAACAGGCTACCTTTCTGTTGCAGTGGCGCTCACAATAGCATTAAATAAAGTCATACCCAAGTCAGCGACTCGGGGTAATACCCCTCACTAATAATAAAAAAGTCTAAAAACAATGAATTTATCGATCAAACACTGGCCTGAACAGGAACGTCCACGCGAAAGGCTGATTCAACAAGGCGCAGCTAGCCTGTCAGATGCAGAACTGCTGGCCATCTTTTTACGCTCCGGCTCTAAGCAACATTCTGCCGTAGAACTTTCACGAATGTTATTGCAGCATTTTGGCGGGCTTAATCCTATTTTTGATGCCGATCTTCAGGATTTAAGCCAGTTCCATGGTATCGGTGCCAGCAAATATGCCCAACTGATTGCGGTTAAGGAGTTGGGGCGGCGCTATATTTCAGCACATTTGCAGCAGGAGAAAATTGAACTGAATAATTCAAAAACCTTGCTGGATTTTTTGAAATTTGAATTACTGGGTGAAAAGCAGGAAGTTTTTGCCGTACTTTGCCTCGATCCGCATTTAAGAAAAATAAGCTTTAAAAAAATGTTCTATGGTTCACTTAATTCGTGTGAAATTTCTACAAATCAATTGCTTCGTCATGCCATCAATCAACATGCCAGTAGCATCGTGATTGCGCATAATCATCCTTTGGGTATGCCACAGCCATCCAATACCGATATTGAACTTACCCAGCGCATTTTAACGGCCTGTCAATTATTGGAAATCAAGCTGATTGATCATTGTATTGTATCGCCGGAAGGATCCTGCTCATTGGCTGAACTGGGACTGATTTAAGCTGCACAAATAATTGTAACAAATATTGACAACAGCCCGACTAACATTGAAGATCAACAAAAATTTTGCTGATACTAATAACATGATTGTTCGTGATCAACCTAGCATATTCAAGCTGCTCTTTTCCTGGCGTGGAACGATTCTGCCCAAGGTTTTGCCGCCTTTAGGTGTGGTTATGCTGATCTCCGCAGTGATTGGCGGACTGTCTTATATTGGTTATTTTCATTTTCCGGAACTTCCCTTGGTGGGCTTCACCTTAATTGGGGTAGTGCTGTCCATTTTTCTCGGTTTTAAAAATACCGCCTGTTATGATCGCTGGTGGGAAGCACGTAAACTTTGGGGCATGCTGATTGCCAATGCCCGGCATTTTGACCGTGACTGCCGCATGTTCAGTCAAGGACGCCGTGAACGGATCATCCAGCATGTCATTGTGTTTGCCAATGTATTGCGTGATCGTTTACGTCATCAAACGGCCAATCCCCTAGCTTTGGTGGAAACCAGCGGCATGAGCCCACAGGCTTTAACCCAGCTTTACCAACAGGCCAATGCACCGCAATACACCTTGAGCTTGATTCAATGGGAATTGATGCAGGCGCTGAAAGAAGGTGAAATTTCCGACATTATTTATACTCAAATGAACCAGCATGTGGCTGAACTGAGTCGGGTTCAAACCGGTTGTGACCGTATTGCCACTACCCCTTTGCCTTTTGCCTATTCGGTGCTGCTGAATCGTACCGTGTATTTTTTCTGTTTTATGCTACCGTTTAGCCTGGGTTCAACCTTGGGTTTGGCGACGCCTTTAATGGTCGGTATTTTGGCTTATACTTTTCTGGGTCTGGATGCTTTAAGTTCAGAAATCGAAGAACCGTTTGGTACCCAAAGCAATGACCTGCCGCTAGATTCATTGGTACGCACCATCGAGATTGAATTATTGAGCACCTTAGGTAAGCCGACCCCGCCACCTATTCAGGCACAAGATAATAATCTGCTTTAGACCCTCATCCCCTTGCGGAATATATTCATCATCCCAGAGGGAGAAGGAGCTTTTATCCTTTCTAAATTTTAATAATGGATATCTCCTCTCCTTCTAGGAGATGAGAAGTGCCACTTCGCAAGGGAGAGGTCAAACAAAACCCTCCCAAATCCCTACCTGTCCTTCTTTAACGCGCGGAATATTGCCCAGCTTGATCCACGGCATATTGTCCCCATGAAAATCGCTGCCCACAGAAACTTTAAGACCAAACTGTTCAATCATACGGTCGACCATTTGACGGGTTGAAGCCGGTTCTATAGCAGGTGGAAGTTCTATGGCATCTCCACCAAACTTGGCAAAAATTTCGATCAGGTAGCGGATATTGGTGGCAGACAGGTCATAACGGGTAGGATGAGCCAAGACAGCAAATCCAGCACTTTGATGAATCACCTGAATGGTTTCCTCTAAACCCAAGCCATCAAATTTTACATAGGCTTTTTTGCCTTCTTTAATATATTTATCGAAGGCCTGTTGTGGACGGCTCACATAACCTTTTTCTACCAAAGTTTTGGCAATATGCGTTCGGGTAATCCTGTCTGCAACACCCTCCACTTTGGCAATCACATCGGCATAAATATCTTCACCAATCAACGGAATCAACAAATCGCAGATCTGTCTGGCGCGAATCGCCCGAATCTGTTTTTGTTGTTCCAATAAGGCCAGCAAAGGTTGCGGATTTTGCATATTCAGCGCAACTACATGTACAGCATAGTTTTTCTTGGTTGCCGGACGTGACCATTGGCTGGAAATTTCCACGCCAGAAATAATCTTTAGCGGTAAATCTAATGCAACTTTTTCAGCTAATTTTAAGCCATCCATGCTATCGTGATCCGTCAGCGCAAGGGTATGAATGCCTTTTTCTATGGCTGCATGCACAAGTTGTTCTGGAGACAAAGTTCCATCAGAAATATTACTATGTGTATGTAAATCTACGCCTTGCATAACTTATACTATGTCATTTATTTGATCAGATTTAGATACTCTAACATGAAAGCACTTTTAGACTTTGTGCCACTCATTATTTTCTTTTATTTATATAAAACTGTTGATCCAAAGGATACCGAGCATCCGCTATTACATTTGATCGGTTCGGCAGGAGGTATTGATAATAACAACATTTTGGTGGCTACCGCGGGTCTGATCCTCTCAATGCTGGTGGTGTATGGCATTCTATTTATCAGCCAGAAATTCCGTTTAGAAAAACAGCAATGGATCGTGCTGTTTATGACTGTCATTTTTGGTGGTATCACCTTAATGCTGAGCGATGATTTTTATATCCGTTTAAAAGCCGCACTGTTGAATCTGGTCTTTGCCGGTGCTTTCCTGCTTTCGCCTTATTTTACCAAAGATAAAAATCCGTTGATTCAGCGTTTATTTGGCCCCATTTTCAATTTAACGGCTAAAGGCTGGAAAAATTTAAACTTCGCATGGGCTGGAATGTTTGCGTTCATGTCGTTCTTGCATGTTTTCTTCGCATTTATATTTGCCCATGGAAAATATTGGGGCGAATTTACCGCATTTGGTGACATGATTGTGATGTTTTCCTTTATCATTATTCAGTTTATTGTCTTGCGCAAACATTTTAAGTCGCCTGAAGCCTAATTCAGGTCAACTGATCGAGAAAGAATATGCCTTTATTCGTGGTAACTTGTACTGATAACGAAGGTACAGTCGAAAAACGTCTAGCTACACGTCCACAACATTTGGAACGTCTGCAAAAATTAAATGATGAGGGTCGTTTAATTGTGGCAGGTGCGATGCCTAAAGATCCAGGCAATCCACAAGCAGGTTTTTATGGCAGCACGATTATTGTTGACTTTGAGACCCGCGAAGCACTGGATGCATGGCTACAAGATGAGCCTTTCTTAAAAGAAGGCGTATATGGTCATATTGATGTGAAACCTTTTAATAAAGCTTTCCCTCAAGGATAAAATCATGCGTGTTGTAGTTTCAAGCTTATTGGGTTTCTCTTTAATCTGTTCAACAGCTTGGGCAGTAGAATCTGCTCCTGCTCCGACACCTGCTGTAGCCCCTGCTGCTCAAGCAACGACTGCAACACCATCTGCACAGACCCAAAAGCCACAAACTTTAGCTGCAAATAAACCGGGTACTGTTCCTGCTGCCAATCTGGATGTCAATGGTTTACCCCAGGAAGCCAAACCTCTAACCGCAGAGCAACTTGCAAAAAATAAAGCAGTTCAAGATGCCAAAGTAAAAGCACTAGTTAAAGATCAAGCCACACGTTTACAGCAACTGGAAAAAGCCAATTTAGATGCCTTGTCGCAGAACCAGGAACTGCAATTGAAAAATGACAGTTTGGGTGTTCAGGTGCAAGTATTGCAAAGCGAGCGTAGCGCACAAATGTTTTTATACGGTGCAGCAACGATTGCGGTTGGTGTATTGCTGGGCTTCCTGATTGCAAGTTATGTGTACACCAAACGTCGTCGTCAGTGGTAATTGTGGTACTGACTGCTGTATTGAGTTTATTGCGTTCTTACTGATTCTTTTAAAGGTAATTTAGGTTTTGTCTAGCCGCATTCAAACTGCCGATCTGGATTGGCAACAGGTGGAAGGAATTGATGTTCCCGTTTCCAAACAGTTCGGAGACGTTTATTTCTCTAAGGATAATGGCTTGCTTGAAACACGGCATGTGTTTCTAAATGGCAACGATTTATCTACCCGTCTGGCAAAGCTGAGTGACTTCGAATATTTCTGTGTCGGTGAAACCGGTTTTGGTACAGGCTTAAATATTCTGGCCCTGTGGCAGCTTTGGCAACAGGTTCGCCCAGACAATCATAGCCATCTACATGCCATTTCTGTGGAAAAATTCCCCCTAAGCAAAGATGACCTGATACGTGCCCTCAATGCATGGCCGGAACTCAAACCCTTAGCTGAACAGTTGATTGCCCAATACCCTTTGCCGATTGCGGGTTGTCACCGATTGTCTTTCCCTGATGAGCGTTTTAGCCTGGATTTATGGCTGGGGGATGCACATGATGTCTTTCCCGTCGTGGAAAAAACGGCAGCAGTCAACGCATGGTTTTTAGATGGCTTTGCCCCATCTTGTAACCCGGATATGTGGGAAGAAAACGTTCTCAACAATATTGTGCGTTTATCGGATATAGGGACGACATTTTCTTCATTCAGTGTGGCCGGCGTACTGAAACGCGGCCTAAAAAATCACGGTATTTCTATTGCACGTCCGCGCGGTTTTAAGCATAAGCGTGAAATGCTCAAAGCCATCTGGAATGCGCCCGAAGATGATCTAAATACTTCAGAAAATTCAGCTTTAACTCAAAAAGAAACCGAACTAACCGCTACAGTTTTTAAACAGCGTCAGATTGCGATTATTGGCGCAGGAATCGCAGGTTTAAGCTGTGCCTGGGCATTTGCACAGCGTGGCCATTACGTCACCATTTATGACCAGACAGCGCCTCTTTCCGGCGGCTCTGGCAATCCACTGGCATTACTGAATCCCAAACTGTGTTCGATTGTTGAACAAAGTGCCGATCATCTCATGACTCTGGCCTGGCAGCATGCCTTAAATCATTATGCAATCTTTAAAGCTTTCCGCCCGATTCAGGTGAGCCAATTCGCGCTGAAAAATGCCGATGAATTGCTCGGTCTTGCACAGCAATATCCTAAAGGCATTCTTCAAGCGGAATCCGCCACAGACAGTATTCTAAGCACTGAATCGCCCAGTCTCAATTTATTACAGGCCGGTGCTGTTTCGCCGCATCAATTAGCTGAGCAAATTCTCAAACATCCTTTAATCCAATATCAGCAGGTAGAAGTCACCGAAATTAAACAGGCGAATTTGGTGAATCTATTCGATGCTACACAGCAACTATTGGGTGAATTTGATCATGTGATGGTTTGTGCTGCACGACAAAGCCAAAATTTCTTTGAGCATTTTCCAGTACTAAAGCCTATTCGTGGTCAAGTCAGTTGGGTCAACAATTCTGCACAGCCTTTAGACTATAAACAGGCCTATAGTTATGGCGGCTATTGCATGCAGCTAGATGCAAATCATCTTATTTTAGGGGCGTCATTTTATCCCAACCGTGATGATGATGAAGTGCTACTAGAAGATCATGTGCATAACCAAGAACTTATCCACAGTGTCTTTCCTGAATATGGCAAAACTTTAGCACCCGTGGACAGCTGGCAAGGCCGTGCTTCAGTACGTGCACAAACTCAGGATTACTTTCCTGTCGTAGGTCAGGTGAAAGATGATCAGCAGATCTATACATTGACGGGTCTGGGTTCGAAAGGATTTTTATTTGCGCCGCTGTGCAGTGAAGTTTTGGCCGCTCTGGTGTTGGGCGAAGCTTGTCCAATTTCATCGACTTTACTGAAAAAACTCAGTGCCAGACGCTTTGAAAAGAAAGTGAAAGCGAAGAAGCCTTATTTTAAGCCTAATCTTTAATTCTTCCTTGGTCTTTAAAAAGAGAAATTCCCTCTCTAGGAGAAGATTAAGAAGAGGAAACTTTCTATTTACCAATAAAAAAGCGCCTTTCGGCGCTTTTTTCACAAGATGATTATGCATCTTGTTCTAGTGGCATGCCTGCATCACGAGCAGCGCGAGTACCGCCCATCAGAATGACATATTCACGTGAGCTATCCAGACCCTCTAACTTCTCAGCTGCACGTGGAGCTTTACTACCACCACCGCATAAAATGTAAATAGGCTGATCCGACTCCACCTGAGTTAAGCTGTTTGCACTCAAGCCATCAATGGGCTGATTTACAGCACCTTTAACATGACCTTCAGCAAAGGCTTTTGTATCACGAACATCCCAGATAACTGCATTTTCTGGGAACTCAAATGTTGTAATTTCTTGTTTACGGATCATTGTGCACTCCTTTGATGTAAACAACACTTGGCAAATGAAGAAAACATCCCTAGCATCTCAGATATTCTTTCCCTTTGTAAAGGTCTAAACCATGCCTTCTTTCGATATTGTATCTGAATTAGAAATTTTTGAAGTAAATCATGCTGTTCAAAACACGCAAAAAGAAATTGCAACCCGTTTTGACTTCCGCGGACAAGACGTTTCTATTGAACTCAATGAAAAAAACAAAGAAATCAAAATCAGTACTGAAAGTGATTTCCAATGTGAACAAGTCTATAGCATGCTGGAAAATCATTTCTTTAAACGTAAAGTCGATATTCAGGCGCTTGATCCACAGAAAATGACCGCTTCTGGCAAAAATGTGATTCAGGTGGTCAAGCTTAAAGATGGCCTTGACTCTGATACTGCAAAAAAAATTAATAAAGCCATTAAAGAAAGCAGCATTAAAGTGCAGTCTTCAATTCAAGGCGACAAAATTCGTGTAACTGATAAAAAGCGCGATACTTTGCAACAAGTGATGGCATTTTTAAAAGAACAGCAATTTGGTGTGCCTTTGCAGTTTAACAACTTTAAAGACTAATGCTGTAATGCAATAACAGCCGAGAAACTTCATGACACCGACCAACCGCTTATCTAAACTGGTAAAAGTAACCTCTAAATTACCTCAGGGCATCCGCAGTAGACTGTGGAGCAAAGTATTTGGTCGGGTCGTGCCGATGGTCGGTAGTGCGCAGATTCGCTATCTGGAAGTCAGTCATTCCGAAGTGGTGGTCAAGATTGAAAACCATCGTGCCATGCAAAATCATATTGGTCAGGTGCATGCTTGTGCCATGGCACTGATTGCTGAAACCGCTACCGGTTTTGTCACTGGAATGAATGTTCCTGACTCCTGTATTGTGCTGATCAAAAGCTTAAAAGTCGATTTTAAACGCCCAACCAAAGGTGCGATGGTTGCAACTGCCACATTAACGGATGAGCAGCAAAAACTGATGCAAAGCACTGAAAAAGGCGAAACGCTGGTAACAGTCCATGTGACAGATGAATCAGGTGAGCAACCGATTCAGTGTGAAATGCTTTGGGCTTGGGTATCCAAGTCACATTTAAAGAACTAATTTAATCTTAAAAATTTACAACCATATCAATGTATTTCTAAATACCAGACCACTAAGATGATAAAAAGCCCAATCATGATTGGGCTTTTTATTTCGAATTATTTTACGGGTTGTGATGCCTGATATTTTTGTTTGACCTCATCCGGAATTTGACGCTTCGCACCTTTTACATCTACTGCAACAAAGGTAAATACGCCTTCGGTTACGCGAATAGGTTCACGTGAATCATCATGGCTATCCCACACTTCAATCTGCATTTGAATAGAAGTATTACCCACTTTTAAAATCTTGGTATAACAACTAATCACATCACCGACTTTGACTGGAACCAGAAAAGTCATCTGATTAATCGAAATGGTTGCACAGCGTCCTTTACTAAAACGTTCTGCGTGAATTGCACCTGCCAAATCCATTTGTGAAACAATCCACCCACCAAAGACATCACCACTCCAGTTGGTATCTGCTGGCATCGCAATTGTTTGAAGGGAAAGCGTTCCTTCCGGTTTTACATGAATATCTGACACGTTAACTCCCAGTATTGGCATTTAAATGTTGATCTAGCCACTGTTGTAGCTCTGTAGATCGTAGCGCACCACTTATTCTACCAATTTCATTGGTTTTATTCATCAAAACTAAAGTGGGAATACTGCGCACACCAAAAGCACCACTGAGCTGAGGTGATTCCTCGGTATTGATTTTTGCAAAAATCACTTTGGGATTCTGTTTGGCGACCTGTTCAAAATGGGGAGCCATCATCTTGCAGGGACCGCACCATTCTGCCCATAAATCAATGAGTACAGGTAATTCACTGTGGGTGACAAAGTTACTAAAATTGTGCTCATTCAATTCAATGGGAGCCAGAGGAAGAAGCACTTGGTGACACTGACCACAGTTTGGATTGGCTTCTAGTTTATCTTCAGGTACTCGATTTCTAGCACCACACGCAGGACATACAATAATCATTTAGCTCACTCCAATATGTTGATGTAAAAATTCTAATTGGGTTGATATGGCTTTTTCAAACCATTGACCATGATAGATATCAAAATGCTGCATATCCCATTCATGGTATTGTACATAAGGTGCAATATTGGTTGCCGTTTCACGACTGGATTCAATCGGAATCAGGCTATCTAGTTTGGAAGCAATAAATAAAACAGGCACACTAATTTTACGGACATCCTGGATAGGACGATAACGGATCAGATTAAAAAAAACACGTGCTGGAATCTCACCACTCCAGAAATAATCCGGGTTGACTATAGATAAATATCCCTCATAACTATCTGCTGTAGGCATAAAGCATAAGCCTTTTCTATCCACAACAGGTAATGTTTTTGGGGATATTCCCACTTTCGCGCCCATATAGTCCTGACTTGATATTTTTAATGCTTTCGGGAGTTGTTGTAAAGGATAAAGCTTGGCGCTTTCTGTACCATCAACAAACGGCACCTGTACCATAACGGCCTGAACATTTTTCAATTCTGCCGCCAGATTTAAAGCATAGCCTCCGCTTAAGGAGGTTCCCCAAAGCACAATGCGTCGCGGGTCAATTGATTTCCGCTCTAATACATGCGCAATCATGGTGCGCCAATCTTCTAATTGAGATTGAATCGATACCAATTCACGTGGGCGACCTGTGCTCCCACCCCAATAACGATAATCAAACAATACCACTGCATAACCCGCTTGAGCAAAACGCTTGGCATACTGAACCAGTTTAAATTGACGCAAGGCTGCCAAACCATGGGCCATAATAATGACAGCAGGCTTATGTTCAGTTTTGGGACGGTAAAAATCTGCAGCAATAACCTCTTTCCCACTATTTACATAAAGTGGTTCAACTGTATAGGAATGCATACGCGCTCCATTGCGTTATTTTATGATTGTAATCGCTTATAAAAATTTCAACAGATCAAGCTCAAGTTTCAGCTTAATGCTATCATAAAGCATATATCTATTGAGCAAATTATGGAGTGACAAAATGAGTGAAAATGTCGGCTTTGCAGGTCAAATTTCTCCGGAGCACGTAGCACAAGTTGTTGAAAAAGGTTTTAAATCGATTATCAACAATCGCCCAGATATGGAAGGTGGTCCAGAACAACCAACAAGTGCACAAATTGAAGAAGCTGCACGTAATGCAGGCTTAGATTACGTTTTCCAACCCGTGGTAGCGGGTCAAATTACTGAAGTCGATGTACGTACTTTTGCTAATCACTTTAATGAGCTGCCAAAACCGGTATTGATGTTCTGCCGTACTGGCAATCGCTCAAATAACTTATACCAGCTGGCAAAACAGATGGATTTATTAGATGATTAAGCACGTTACTGATCGTGCTTTTTTAATTTCATTTTGACCTTTAATACCGAATTGTTTGTATAACCTATTGATTTAATCTGTAGGTAAAATTTTTTTGGCGGTATTAAGGGGTCAAATGACAGCAGATCAATTTGAGCTTTTTTAGATTTTAAGCCTACCATCACTTACCTCGTTCTAATTAGTGACGAGGCTATTTGGCTTAATTCAATCCACTCAGACATATTGCTGAACAATAGCTTAGCAGTGTTATTCCCCCATTACTGATAGTAAAATTTTTAAAACACACATCGTTAAATTTTTAAAATATGATAATAAACTTCTAAAATCTATATTGGAGATAGGTCGAAATAGCTATTACCCTCCCATATTATGAATGAAACAAAAATTAGGATTGTGTTTAATGAATAAAATAATTTTTCTATTTCTTATTTCATGTGTCATTGTGGGATGTAGCTCACTTAATGTTCGACCTACTGTTGGAGTGAGTGTGGGAACGACAATTTAAAAATATAAAGCAAAAAAAAACAGCGCCGAAGCGCTGTTTTTATTATCAATCTGGACTAGAGCAATCTGAGGAATCCCCAAAAGGACTATACTCGTTTGGAGAAATCATACTATCTAAATCAACATCAGACACTAAGTGACTTAAACCAATAGAAGTAGAGCCTTTTATTAATTGACTAGAAACACTAGTTTTCGCAGTTAACTGAACATATAACCATCCAGCATATATTTTAGGGTATTGAATTTTTAAGTCAAAACGACCATTCGCATCTGTACGATATTTATTATCAGTTGCAGGTGTACCTTCACTATTAATATAACTTACCACTTGCACACTTGTACCATTAGCTGGTTTTAACTGGCTAACAGATTCACCATCTAAATTAACTTTTTGACTTGGGGATGTACAACTATAGTGGTTCAATGGTAAATATTTATCTGCTTTACCGTCAGCAGGATCACTTGTATCTACAAAAGAAAAATGACCTTTAGCATAAATTAATGGATTAACCCCCATAGTCACTTCTTGATTTGGAATTGGTTTTCCATCAATATCGTTCACTTGTACTGAAACATTTTTATAATAATACACGCCTGTTGCAGAGTCTTCAATTTTAGTAGGATTATAAGCAACGGTGATCGCCCCAACAGGAGTTGGTACATCAGAATCTACTACGTTGATTTTATATTTATAGATTGTTGTAGACTGTCCAAAATTTGCCTCTAAATTTAAATCCTCAGCTACAAATTGTGCTGCTGTATAAGAAGCATTTCTAGCACCCTCTGACAATTGTAATGTATATTTGATTTGACCATTTGCATCAGTTTGTGTGGCCTGTGGAACAAATTTCACTCCATTTTTCGCAACAGCAATAACTTTTAGGGTAATTGCCTGATTTGCTAAAACTGCACCATTTGCATCTACAGCAGTCAATGTCAATGTTGTCTCATCACCGCGAACATTTAATGCTGCTTTAGTTGCCTCAAATAATACGATACTTGTAGTATCTGCTGATGAGCTTTGATCACCAGTTACTGTTACAGTTTGCTCTTGAACAATCGTGCCATCTTTGGTTTGAGCTTGAATGATAATACCATTTTTAATTAAATCTTGAATATTTTTAGCAACAGCAGGTGTTTTTAAAACAAAGGTGACATTACCTGCAACATCAGTCACGCCAAAAGATGCCCCTTCAATAGCAACATTATTTGTTGAATCAATGACTTTTAAAACTAAATTTGTATCAGCTACACCCCCTTTATTTTCATCTAAAGCTCGAACTGTAACAGTAAGCTGTCCATTCGTTGCAGCCATAGATAATTTATCTAATTCAATTTTTAATGCAGACACCGTTGCAGATGTTCCGGCAGTACCGCCATTATTAGTATTTCCATTCCCAGAATTAGATGAAGAGCCTTGATTATTAAAATACCCCTCACTACCACCGCCACCACAACTTGCAAGTAAAACAGCTAAAGCAACTGTAGATAATTTTAAACTAATATTTTTACTCATGAATATCCCCGGAACCCTCAAAATTTTAGAGCTTGTTCTTAATTAATATTGCGTGATATGTAATCATAGTTAGTACTTTATGTAAACAAAAGCATGATAAATGTTTTACCGTGTTAACCTAAAAATATGATAAAAAAGTGAGCCATTTCACAATGTATGACCTAATTATTATCGGTGCTGGCACTGCCGGAATCGCTGCTTATCAAGAAGCCATTAAATACACTCAAAATATTCTTATTGTTAATGATGGATCATGGGCTACAACCTGTGCCCGCGTCGGTTGTATGCCTAGTAAAGTTCTTATCTCCGCTGCAAATCGTATGCATGATATCCAAAATGCCAAGTTGGTCGGGCTTAATGTCGTAGTTGAAATTAATACATCTCAAGTAATGCATCATGTTCGAACGCTTAGAGATCATTTTACCAATGCGACACTCAAAGATGTAAATAGCTGGGCAACTGAACATAAAATATCGGGACAAACTCAATTCGTTAATCAAAATACGATAATAGTAAACGGTCAGGAATATCAGTCTAAAAGTTTTATCGTAGCTGTAGGCTCTACCCCAACCGTCGATTCCCAGTGGAAAGAACAACTCGGTGATCGACTCATCACATCCGATCAAATTTTTGAATTAGAAAAATTACCCCAGTCTTTGGCAGTCATCGGTAGTGGAGTGATCGCTATTGAATTAGCACAAGCCATGCAAAGATTAGGGGTGAAAACAACCGTTTTTGCACGCAGTCGTAAAGTTGGAGCATTAAGCAGCCCAGCTCTGCAAAAATTAGCCCAAGATGAAATCAGTAAAAATTTGAATATTAAATTCGAAACATTACCGACTACAGTACAGCGTGGTACTCAGGAAGTTATTATTCACTTCGAAGAAAATAATCAACCTCAACAACTAAATGTGGAATATCTCTTGGTTGCAACAGGTCGTAAAAGTTATTTAGATACATTGCTATTAAATAATATTGATCATACATATACCGATCTTAAAAAACTTCCAGTTAACAGTAAAACCAAACAGCTGGGAGATTATCCTATTTTCATTACAGGTGATGCACATACCAACACCCCTATTCAACATGAGGCAGCACATGAAGGACGTCAGGCTGTACACAACTGTTTAAACTATCCTGCAATCAAAAGCTTAAAAACACTCACACCTTTAGCTATCGTATTTAGTGCACCAGAAATGGCAATCGTAGGACAAAGTTTTAAACAACTTAGCGATACAAAAATTGAATTTGTCACCGGCATGGTTTCCTATGAAAAACAGGGTCGTGCTTTAGTGCTAGCTAAAAATAGTGGTGCTATTGAAGTGTATATCGATCAATCTTCACGCAAGCTTTTGGGTGCAGAGTTATTTGTAGAAGCTGCGGAACATATGGCTCATATGCTGGCATGGATGATTTCAGAAGATTTAACCGTAGATGAAATTCTAGATAAGCCTTTCTATCATCCAACTTTAGAAGAGGGTTTAAGAACGGCACTAAAGCATGCTAGAAGACACTTAAACTAAATAATAAAGAAGTTGATTCACACTAGGGCGTGTCCTCATTTGGCTTTGCACCAAATAAATATGCAGGCTATACGGATCATAGATTTATAATTGCGTGCTAGTTTATCA
>NZ_JAKLTP010000011.1:0-135178 GCF_022012365.1 Acinetobacter sp. SM34
AAAAATCCCTGCATTAAGCAGGGATTTTTTTAATTTGTTTGAATAGTTCAAGCAAAGCCCAAACCATCCACAATCAAATTACATGTTTGGATAGTTCGGACCACCGCCACCCTCAGGCGTTACCCAGGTGATGTTCTGAGATGGGTCTTTAATGTCACAGGTCTTGCAGTGTACACAGTTGGCTGCATTGATCTGGAAACGTTTCGAGCCATCATTATTTTCCATGATTTCATAAACTCCCGCAGGGCAGTAACGCTGAGCAGGCTCATCCCATTTCGGCAGATTCACGTTCACTGGAATTGAAGCGTCAGTCAGTTTTAAATGCGCTGGCTGGTTTTCTTCATGTACCGTATTCGATACAAACACCGAAGACAGGCGGTCAAAGGTCAGCTTGCCATCCGGTTTTGGATAATTCGGCTTAAAGGTTTCTGCTGCCTGTGTTTTTAGTGCTGCATAGTCAAGAACAAGATCATGCAGTGTAAATGGCACTTTAAAGACATTCTGATCGATGAAGTTAAATGCACCACCACCGAATGTACCGAATTTATGCATCGCCGGGCCAAAGTTACGCGAGTTATATAACTCTTCTTTTAGCCAGCTGTTGTTGAACTTGTCGGTATAAGCCGTCAATTCTTTAGTGAAGAAATCTTCACCTTCAGTCACACGTGCAACCGCAAGGTCACCACCTTTTTCCACACCGGCAGCAATGGCTTCAAACACTGCTTCACCACAGAGCATGCCGGATTTCATCGCGGTATGTGAGCCTTTGATTTTGGCAAAGTTCAGGAAGCCTGCATCATCACCAATTAAAGAGCCACCCGGGAAGGTGAATTTAGGTAGCGAGTTAAAGCCACCTTTGGTCACGGCACGCGCGCCATAAGAAATACGCTTGCCGCCTTCCAGGTACTGTTTGATCAGCGGGTGGGTTTTCCAACGCTGCATTTCCATAAATGGATACATATGCGGGTTAGTGTAGGAAAGATCGATGATCATACCCAAAGTGACCTGATTGTTTTCAGCGTGGTATAACCACCAGCCACCTGAAGAACCGGTCTCGGCAAGAGGCCAGCCGGCACCGTGCATCACCAGACCGGGCTTGTGTTTAGCAGGATCAATTTCCCAAAGCTCTTTAATCCCGATACCGTAATGTTGTGGATCTGAATCTTTATCGAGGTTGTATTTGGCAACTAAACGCTTGCCGAGGTGACCACGGCAGCCTTCAGCAAACAGGGTATATTTGGCATGCAGTTCATAGCCCGGAGTAAAGTTATGTGTCGGTTCGCCATCCTTGCCAATGCCCATGTCACCGGTTTGAATGCCTTTCACCGAACCATCTGCATGGTACAGAATTTCAGCAGCGGCAAAGCCTGGGAAGATCGATACTTCCAGCTCTTCCGCTTTTTGACCCAACCAGCGCACCACGTTGCCGAGCGAGATAACATAGTTGCCATCGTTATGCATGGTTTTAGGCACCATCCAGTGTGGCGCTTCTTGTGATTTTTCATCCGAAAGCAGGAAATAGGTCTTGTCTTCGGTCACTGGAACATTTAAAGGTGCACCTTGTTCTTTCCAGTCAGGGAATAATTCATTGATCGCACGTGGCTCTAGCACAGCACCAGAGAGGATATGCGCACCGACTTCAGAGCCTTTTTCCACGACACAAACCGACAGATCGTTCAGGTTGTTTTCAATTGCAAGTTGACGGATCTTGATCGCTGCAGAAAGACCGGCCGGTCCTGCACCTACGATGACGACGTCAAACTCCATCGATTCACGTTCGATGTGTTCCATGTAGGATTCCTCATATCATTAGAAGGTGGCGACCGTCATTATTCCGGTGCTGCCATGAGTGTTCTGTATGCCCAGACACAATTTTAGTATCGTGCCTTTTATATTGTGGGCTAGTATAGTTTTAAACCTTGATCTAGCCAATTGGCTGAATCATATTATTTTTCCGTCAGCAGGGTCTTTAGTTATGATTAATCAAAATAATTCACCAAATCCGACGAAAAAAGTAGCTATTCCCGATGATAAAAATTTAATGGACATTGCACAATACTTAAAAGATGCACAGGCCGGTCACAAAAGGTCAATCCCCCCATTAGACCAATTTAACCCGAAGCATTGTGGTGCAATGGATTTGAAGGTAAAAGCCAATGGAGAATGGTGGCACGAAGGTCAATTGATCAAACGACAAGCCTTGATTGAGCTTTTCTCAACCGTGCTCTGGAAAGAACAGGACAAGTTCTACTTAAAAACCCCGGTTGAGCAGATTGAAATTGAAGTAGAAGATGAGCCTTTATTTATCAATCAGGTCGACCAGGTCGAGATTGATGGAAAGACTTATATTCAATTCACCACGACCACACAGGATGTGGTGATTATGGATCAGGCGCATCCCGTGTTTATGCGTGAATATGCAAGTGAATTGCGTCCTTATATTCATGTGCGTTTTGGCATCAATGCCTTAATTCAACGTTCTGCTTTTTTTCATTTAATTGAAATGGGACAGCTCCTTGAAAATGACAAAAATGAAACCATTTTAACGCTACAAAGTGGCGATTTTCACTTGCAATTAGGCACCTGAGGTTTAAGCTTTGATCTTCCGATTTCTTGAACTGCTGAAAGTGGAACTATGACAGCCATTCATCCTATTTATCCTTTAATCGACCCAATGCCCAAGGCCCAAGCTGATGCACCCATCGGGATTTTTGATTCTGGAATAGGCGGTTTGTCTATAGCGCAAGAAATTGCCAGACATTTGCCCAAAGAACGTATTGTTTATTATGCAGATACTGCTCATGTACCTTATGGGCCGCGTAAGGATCAGGAAATTCGTGAGCTTACCGCGCATGCCATTGAGTGGCTGTATCGGAAAGGATGTAAAGTAGCAGTCGTAGCATGTAATACCGCTTCTGCATTCAGTCTGGATTATTTACGTGATCATTATGGAGAAAATTTTCCTATTATAGGTTTAGTACCTGCACTGAAACCGGCCGTTCTGCAAACTAAATCCAAAACTGTGGCTGTGCTTGCCACGCCTGCAACCTTTCGTGGTCAGCTGATTAAAGACGTCATACAGCGTTTTGCTCTTCCCGCCAATGTGACGGTTATTCCTGTAACCTGTCTGGATCTGGTGCCTTTTGTTGAAAGTGGCGCACAGATGAGCGAGCCATGTTTAACCACCTTAAAAGAAATTTTGCAACCTGTGGTCGATCAGGGTGCCGATTATTTAGTTTTGGGTTGTACACATTATCCCTTCCTAAAACCTGCAATTCAGTCTATATTTGGTCATAAACTGACATTAATTGACTCTGGACTGGCCGTTGCACGACAAACAGCCCGTATTTTGATCAAGAATCAATTATTATTTGAGCAAGATCAAAATAATGGCTTACGTATCGAGTGCTATGTCAGTGGCAATAATGCAGAAAATTTAAAAACTGTGCTGCAGTACCTAATTCAAGGGGATTTGACTTGGGATATTCGCAATATTGGTGTTGAATAAATAAACAAATGCAGCTAGTCTTTTGAAATATATTAAAAAATATTTATATTGGGGTTGTTGAACTATATCGTGACTGCTTAGCAATGTGACGGTCAGGATGTAACAGGCAATTGGAAGAGGATAACCAATGCTCGATAAGCGTTATCAGGTTTTTATTTCTACTTCTGGCAGTGAAATGCAGCCGGAACGGATCATTTTGGCTCAAACTTTAGTGGGCATGGGTTTCTTTTCTTGGGGATTAGAACAGCGCACGCCATTAAGTACAGCATTTGCACGTCGTCAGATTGATGATTGTGACTATGTGATACTACTTCTGGGCAGTCAATATGGTGAACAATCTGTTTCAGGTGTAGGTTATATGCATCTGGAATATATTTATGCAGTCACCAAACAGAAACCGATTATTGTGTTTATGCATGATGATCCTGCATCACGTGATGAATCTTTACATGATCAAAAGCCTGAATTGCGTGAAAAATTTTTAGAATTTCGTAAATTATTACAGCAAGAAGTAGATCAGGTTTTTACTTATCGCAGCATCCGTGATTTGGAAATGGCCGTTCGTTTGAACATGCCACAAATGCTGGAGCGCTATCCGGTATCGGGATGGGTTCGACCGCAGAACACTCAATCTTTACATGATGAGATTGATCAACTGAAAGCCAAAATCGAACAGCTTGAAACGGAAGTCGGAAAACGGGAAGTAGACCCTTTCCTGTCTTTACCTAAAGTTTCCATGAATGAACTGTTTTCATTTGAATATCGTATGCATGCCTACCAAGATGGTAATTTTAAAGAGCTGAAAATTGAGAAGAAACTGACTTGGGCCCAGTTACTTGCCATTTTGGGTAGCATGTTTAAAAATCCAACGCCAGAAGAATATTTTTCCAAATGCATCAATGACTATTTGAATGATACGGGGTTGGCCGATGCCCGGATGGAAATGCCACGTGCACATGCCGTTGCCCGTGCACAAATCAATATTCGTGCCTTACACAGCATTAAAATGCAAATGCGTCAAAATGACTGGATTATTCAGTCAGGCCGGGATGACCGTCAACGGATGCTCTGGCAATTAACCCTCAAAGGACAAAAGCTACTTGAGAGCAATTTGCTTGATAATGATCGTGTTTTTCAATTTAAATCTGCGTTTTAATCCATATAGAGAAAGTGCAGAAAGCTGTTAAAGTAAAGCAGTACATTTATATTGGAAAAGGGTTTTGATGTCTTCTGCACCTAAAACGAAAGTCACTATTATTTTGGCCAATTTGGGTACGCCAGACGAGCCCACGGCCCCTGCGGTACGTCGTTTTCTGAAACAATTTCTCTCTGACCAGCGTGTCATTGAAATCCCGAAGCCGATTTGGCAAATCATTTTACGTCTGTTTGTTTTACCATTTCGCCCCAAACGTGTGGCCCATGCCTATGAAATGGTGTGGCAAAATGACTCTCCAATGCGTGAAGTGCTATTGAATCAAGTCATTGAAGTAAAAAAGGCATTAACGGGACAATATTCTGAATTTGACCTCAATGTAATTCCCGCCATGACCTATGGTAATCCCGGCATTCAGGCTGCATTAAGTCGCTTGTCACAGGATATGCCAGATCACCTGATTTTATTGCCTTTATTTCCGCAGTATTCAGCCACCTCAACCGCACCTTTATATGATGCGGTAGCAAAGTGGATTTTGACGCAACGTAATTTGCCGGGCCTGTCTATCATTCGGGATTATTATCAGCATCCCGCGTTTATTCAGGCTTTGGCACAAAGTGTCCGAGACTATCAGGCAGTCCATGGCCAGCCAGAAAAACTGTTAATGTCATTTCACGGGATTCCTCAGCCCTATGCAGATAAAGGCGACCCTTATGCCGATCGTTGCCGCGTGACTGCACAATTATTGGCACAAACTTTAGGTTTGAAAGAGGATCAATGGGCTATCAGTTTCCAGTCGCGTTTTGGAAAACAGGAGTGGATAAAACCCTATACCGATGCTTTACTTCAAGAATGGGGCGAGCAAGGGGTTAAATCCGTTCAGGTCATGAGTCCTGCCTTCTCTGCCGATTGTCTGGAAACTCTGGAAGAACTGGCAATTCAAAATGCCGAATTATTTAAATCGGTTGGTGGGCAAAGTTACAGTTATATTCCCGCCTTAAATGTCCGTGAAGATCATTTGCAATTGCTCAATCTTATGCTTCAGGCTAATCTTGATGGATTAAAGCAAACATTCGCTCACTAATTTCCCTGAGGTTTCACTATCATGCTGCAAGTCAAAATTGTTCCGGTCACGGCATTTCAGCAAAACTGTTCCATTATTTGGGATGCAGAAACCAAAGAAGCCATTTTGATTGATGCAGGCGGTGAGCCTGAAAAATTAAAAGCCGAGGTGGAAGCCTTGGGACTCAACGTGAAAGCCTTATGGTTAACCCATGGACATCTGGATCATGCCGGAGCAGTGGGTAATTTAAGTAAGCTCTGGAATGTTCCGGTGATCGGGCCGCATAAGGAAGATACCTTTTGGCTCGATATGATTCAAGAAGTATCGGTACGTTATGGTTTCCCGATTCCAGAAAAAGTAGACGTGACTCAATGGCTTGAAGGCGGAGAAGTTTTAAAGTTGGGAGAAGAGGAATTCGAAGTTCGTTTTGCCCCGGGCCATACGCCGGGTCATGTGATGTTCTATAATAAAAATTATGGCCTGTTATGGACAGGGGATGTGTTGTTCAAGGGATCAATTGGGCGTACCGATTTTCCACGAGGCAACCATCAGCAATTATTAGATTCCATCCAGCGAGAATGTTTTAGTTTGCCCGATGAAACCCAGTTTATTTCAGGTCATGGTTCCTTAAGTACCATTGGTTTTGAAAAACAGCATAATCCTTTTGTAGCAGGTAAAGCGGGTTAATTTTTCCTGTAAGAGATTGATGAATTCATTTCATTAATCTCGGTGAAAGGGGCCACTGCGCAGCTGTTTTAATTCCAGTGCAATGATAATGGCTGCAAGCATGAATAAAATGCCAATCGAAATAATAATGCCATCGTGGATATACAAGCCGAAAATCAGACTCACTAGACTTGAGATGGCAAATATGAAAAATAGAAATTTTAAGCACCAAAGCCCCATCGAGATTTCCTTTTTTTAGTTTTTAGAATTTAAAGCTGTTCAGTGTTTAGTTATTAAATTTTTTATTAATTTTTTATAGTGTAATTTCAGGTTAAAAAATAAGCATTAGTTGTTTTTTTGTCAATAAGCTATATATAAAACAATGGGATTATTTTCCAAAATCGGTTTTTTCAGACTTTTTTGATCTGGCATTGATAAAAATGAAAACAAATTTAATACAAAATGCTAGACAAAAAGATTTTTTTGTACTAAAAACGTTTAAAAAATCACATTATTAACAATTTTTTTTAATTTTTTCTTATTTTGAGAGTAACACATGAAATTATTAGTGATAAAAATAATCTTATTGATATTTAGCCTTTTGACATGTATCTGTTTAGGTTTTGGTTTTTATAGTCACGATATGTTCATTGAGGCGATTGGTATCCTTCTGATTTTGTGTATTATTATTTTAAGTTTAGAATATAAGAAAATGCTTTCCAATCCATTTGGTTAAGGTTGATAAATACATTTTATCAACCTTGTAGATGAGTTTTAATACTATTGAGCAGGATCAAAAATCATCTTGTTCGCCACTATTATCTGCCTGTGGTGCATCTTGAGTAGGCAGTTTATATTCATCACTGGCCCAGGCTCCCAGATCAATCATTTTGCAACGTTCTGAGCAAAAAGGACGAAATTGATTGCCTTCCCAAGTGGTCGGTTTGCCACAACGTGGACACGGAAAAGTACGGGGCATGTTATTCTCCGAAGAAAAATAAGGATTCAATTAGGCAAATACAGTCGCACTTGCTAGACTTGAGCGGATTTTTGTTAGTTTGATCTGATTATGCCAATTCGTCAATTTCAAGCACAGCGTATGCATGCGCCTCGTGATTTTCAAATGATTCGCCCAGATCCCGTTTGTGTGGAAATTGGTGCCGGTAAAGGTAAACATGCCTTGCTGTTTTCAGCTCAACATCCTGAAAAAAAATTGATCGCCATTGAGCGCACACGTGAAAAATATCTGGCCATGCAAAAACAGCATGACCTGGAAGGACAAAGCAATTTACAGGCGGTTCATGCCGATGCCATGCCCTGGATTGTGCATGCCTTATTGCCTGCTCAAGTGCAGCAGTTTTTTATTTTATATCCGAATCCGGAACCGCATAATCCGGCACAGCGCTGGTTAAACATGCCATTTTTTGAATTTTTACTGTCACGTTTACAGGTCGGCGGTACAGTCACGTTAGCCAGCAATATTCCTGAATATATCGCAGAAGCACAGCAGCAGTTAATCGAAGTCTGGAAATTACCTTTTGTTAAAGAAGTGATTCCAGGCACATCGGCACGTACCCATTTTGAAATTAAATATTTGCAGCGTGGGGAGTTGTGCCAGCAACTGATCATCAGCAAACCTGAAGGCTACAGCACACGTTTTGATGATTTCATGCCTTTACTGGGACAAAATCCGGTTCAAGCGGTAGCATCAGAAACTGCTGTGAAAGATGCTGAATGAGTGGGTTATGAAAAAGCGTGTTGCAATTATTGGAGCAGGTCCAGCAGGGTTGATGGCTGCAGAAGTCTTGAGCCAATACGGCTACGAGATTCATGTCTATGAACAAAAACCGTCTGCTGCACGCAAATTTTTGATGGCTGGTAAAACCGGACTGAATATTTCCCATGCCGAGCCTGTTGAGCAGTTTATTCAGCGTTATGATCAGGTGGAATGGCTGGCGCCTTGGGTAAAAAAATGGGATGCCCACTGGATTCAGCAATGGATGAAAGGCTTGGGGATTAAATCCTATATAGGTTCGTCAGGCCGGGTGTTTCCGGTAGAAATGAAAGCCGCACCTTTACTTCGGGCCTGGCTCAAACGTCTGGCTGAACAAGGGATAAAATTTCATTATCGCCATCAATGCTTAAATTTAAATGGCGCAACCCTTAGCATCAAAAACTTGTTTAATCAGGATATTATCGAGCAAAGCTTTGATGCCATCATCATGGCCTGTGGGGCGGTATCGTGGTCGCAACTGGGCAGCGATGGGGCATGGCAGCAGTGGCTGTCTGCGCATGACATTGAAGCGTTTCAGGCCAGTAATGCCGGGGTGGAACATGTCTGGTCCAAGTTTATGCAGCCGGTATTTGGTCAGCCTTTAAAGCGTGTTGAAGCCTGGGTAGAGGGACAAACCAAAACCATGGGCGATATTGTGATTACCCATTATGGTCTGGAAAGCGGTTTGATCTATAAGCAGGGACGGGCACTACGTCAGCAGCAAAAAAATGGTCAGGCTATGCAGCTGTATCTGGATTTAATCCCCGAGCAAAGCATTCAGCAATTGGCGAAAAAATTACAGCCGAGTAAAAAGCAATCGTTAAGCAATGTCTGGCGTAAGGCGGGACTGGATGCAGCTAAGGCCAATCTGCTGCGTGAACTGGTGGCGAAACATCTATGGAACGATCCGATGGCTTTAGCCCAACAGATTAAACATCTGTCTATTGCTTTAACGGGTTTCCGTCCGATAGAAGAGGCGATTAGCTGTGCAGGTGGGGTGAAACGAGAGGTGTTGTCCGAGCAGTTGCAATTAAAGTCTAATCCGCATGTGTTTTGTTGTGGAGAAATGCTGGACTGGGATGCGCCGACCGGGGGTTATTTGCTCACTGCCTGTTTTGCTACAGGTCGTGCTGCAGGTGAGGGTGTGCATGCTTATCTGGTTGCACAAAAATAACAGTACATTATGGCGCAGATTTTGAACTGTGATGGGAAGCATGCTAATTTGCATACTCAGTCATTATAAAAAAATGCATCGCTATGTCAGAAGCAAAACAATATACCGGAAGCTGTTTGTGTGGCGGTTTACGCTATGAAATTCGGGGTGAAATTGGCGACATCATAGAATGTCATTGCCAGCGCTGTCGTAAAGCCAATGGCAGCGCTTTTGCCAGCAATGCACCGATTCGAAAAGCCGATTTTAAAATTGTGCAAGGGGAACATTTACTGAAAAAGTTTCAGTCGACCGAAACCACGCAGCGCTGTTTCTGTGCCGATTGTGGCTCACCGATTATCAGTATTAAAACCGAAACGCCTGATCTGTATCGCCTGAGAATAGGCACGCTGGATACACCGCTGCAGCAAAAGCCGACCCAGCATATTTTTGTGGCGTCCAAAGCAGAGTGGGAGACCATCTGTGATGGCCTGCCACAATATGATGAGCGGCCGTAGTCATTGTGAAACCTGTGATTAAAAGACTTTTTTATGCACTCGATTCTAGTAGCTAGATTGAGTGGTTTCGGATTTAGCTACTTCAGCTTTTTTTGTTTCGGCTTTGTTCATTTGCGGATATTGAGATTGCCAGTGTTCCAGCTGTTCCTGAGCATGTAAAAATTCGCCCAGATCTTTGACTTGATCTGCTGAATTTTTAATGGGTTCTGCTTTTTTATCTTTGTGCTCATCATAAAGTTTGGCTTGAGCCTGCCAATACCCCGCCATCAGACCTTGAATATAGCGTCCTTGTTCAGTTTTTAAATCCAGTTCTTTAAGCATGTATAAAGCCGAGCGGATGTTGTCGCGTTTACGGTTATGCGCAAATTCATCAGTCAGGGAACCGTTCTCCTGCATTTTCACCAGCTCATCTTCCATCTGGTCACTCATTTGGGTAAAACGTTGGTCAAAGTCAGTCAGCAAGGCAATATCGTGTTGGTCATCTGGAGTTTTTTTGAATTCTTTAACCGGTTCTGTAACCAGCTCCTGCATGACTTTATCTTCAGGCTGAATTTTATCGTCTTGAGATACGGTATCTTGATGACGATCACAGGCACTCAGCAATACACTTGAGCACAATAAAACAGGAAGACCAAAGTGTTTGAGTTGAAGTTTTATCATGATGGTTCCTTTATTTCTGATCGAGTGTTTTAAAGTCATAGGCATAGGTCACATAGGGGAATGCGATTTCATCTTGAGGATGCTTGCCTGTATACTCTAAAACGATCTGTTCAAATTCAGCTTTTAACTGCTGCTGTTCATGTGCTGACATGGCGGCAATAAAACTGGTAGAGAGCAGGCGTTTGGACACCACCTGTTCTACAGTGCCGACATGTTGCTGCTGAAACGTTTCGGTATTTTCTAATTGAAACAAGGCTTGCTGTTCAAAGACCTTTTTCCATTGACCGCTATGATAACGTGGCGTATTGCCTTCCAAAGGCTCAATACGGTCTGCCAGCGCTTTGACCCAGTCAACCTGAACATCGCGCTGATTCCAGATCAGTGCCAGATGTCCGGACGGTTTGAGCGCTTGATGAATTTGCGTTAATGTTTCAAGATTGGCAAACCAGTGAAAGGATTGTGCGCAGATCACAGCATCTATACTATGGGCGGTTAAAGGTAGAGATTCACTCGATGCCTGTAGCGTTGCAATGTCAGGATAGGCGTGTTGCAATTGTGTCAGCATGGCCTGAATCGGCTCAATGGCAATGATGTGTGAGGTCAGCTGTTTTAAGTAAGGTAAGAATTTGCCAGTACCTGCACCCAGATCAACCACCTGCGAATGTTCACCCAGTTGGAGCTGATCACGTAGCCAATTGACGATGTCTTGTGGATAACTCGGACGAACTTGTTGATAAAGTTCAGCGGCAGAACTGAAGCCTTTTTGAGCAGCAGGATGAAGTGATTGTGTCATATTTTGCGCTTTTTAATCTTCATGGCATCTATAAAATACCATAGTCGCTTTTCGTAAATAGGCAAGGTGTCTATTTGTAGCATTGATTCTGATAAAGGGCCGATTTGCTTCGGTGTGGAAATGGATAAACACATTATTTTTGAAGACGAACAAATTCGTGCAATCTTTCTGAAAGGCTCATCGGATGAACTGATTTTCTCTTTTGGCGATTTAATTACCCGGGCCAAAGGACTGTCGATTAATGCGGAAAAATCACTGCATAAATATAATTTTAACGTGATTGGCATTATGCCGAAGCAGAAATCCTGGTTTCCTGAAAGTTCGATGCGCGAAATGTTTGCCCAGATTCAGGAACTGATTGCGCCGTTTAAAACCCGGATTGGCTATGGCGGTTCCATGGGCGGGTATGCGGTCATCAAGTATTCCAACCTGCTGGATTTAAAGCGCGTAGTGGCGCTGGTGCCGCAGTATTCTATTAATCCTGAAGAAGTCGAAGACCTACGCTATAACATGTTCTTTCATCCTGAACAGAATGCCCATATGCGCATTCAGCCCCAGGATGTTGCAGCGGAACGAGAATATATAGTGGTCTATGATCCCTACTGTCCTGAAGACCGTGCGCATTATTTAAAACTTGAACAGGTGCTGCCAAAAATTCAGACCCTGAACCTGCCTTTTACCGGACACGATGCCATTGCGGTACTGGCCAGTTCAGAACTGCTGCATGACTTTTTATTGCATGAGTTTGATGCCAGCTATTTTTATCGCAAAATCCGTCAAGTGAAAAAGAACAGCAAGTTTTACTATCGTAAAGTCATTGAAAACCTGTTGCCTCGACACCGCAATGCCTTGGGTTCCATTCTGGTCAATAATGATTTGCAGCTGGACAGTCAGTTTTTTGATGCCAAGTTAAAGAATAATTTACTCAGGGAATTGCTGCGCAATAAACAGGTCAGTCAGCAAGATTTACTGAAATTGGGCATACAGGTCAATTTGCCGCAGGAAAATCGAAGTCAGTTAATGGACTGTTTTGGTCATGGTCTGGTATTTAATGTGATTAGCCAGAAGATTGAAAGCTATGCGGCCAGTGCCATCGCACTGAATCATAAATTTCTGATGCCGATCTTTGCCAAGGGTAGTGGACTGGTACACATTTCAATGAATGACGAACGTTTTATCGTAGCCATGAATGACCGGCAAGTGATGAAACTGTTCAGGGAGCAGGAAGCTTTAGCAGCTGGTATGCATCCATTGGTGATTAAAAAGTATAGTGATTTCTACCTGCTCAGTTATAAGCATTTAAACTTGAGCAATAACGAATATGGTAGTCATGAGTTCGTGGAAGATGCTCCTGAAACTGCGCAATTTGTGACCCAGCCTGACCCGTTATCTGCGCTATAGCCTATAGATTCAGGGTTGAGCATGCACCCCCAATTTGTTTTAATTTTGATCACTTGCTTTATCTTTAAATCGGTCTAAGATAGAACGGTAAGGCAAGTTCTTATGACTCAAAATTAAACAATAAATAACGGGTGCTTCAGGATGAAACGTGATTTTATACCGGCTGTACTTTTAACCCTCATCTCTATATTCATACCTTGCTATGCTTTCGCAGACAGTCTAGATCCGACTTATATCATTATGGGTGGGGGAATGCTTGTGGTGTTTGCCCTGGCAATTTATGTATTTTATGAAATCTACAAGTCGATTCAGCTGCATATCAACAAACCCACTAAATAGTGGGTTTTGTATTTTTAAGCTCTAAATTTGGTTGAAAAAGAATATAAAACTGGCTTTTAATGTCTGGGCAATAATTTTTAGATATTCATCAAACTCAGCCAAGGAAAGCAGCATGAAAGCCGTATTTTTAGATTATGAATCACTGGATAAAAATGATCTGGATTTCAGTCAGCTTGAAGCGGTATTTGATGAGCTGACACTTTTTCCAACGACGACCCAGGCACAGCTGCTCGAACGTGTACAAGAGGCAGAGGTCATTATCAGTAATAAAGTCGTGGTCGATGCAGCGACCATGCAGCAATGTCCTCATTTGAAACTGATTTTAATTTCCGCAACTGGCACCAATAATATTGATCTTGCACAGGCACGTAAGCAGGGCATTGTGGTCTGCAACTGTCAGGGTTATGGCACGGCGGCAGTGGCGCAGCACACCTTAAGTTTGATGCTGGCTTTAGCAACCTCGTTAATTCAATATGATCGGGCAGTGAAACAGGGACAATGGAATAAGGCTTCGCAATTCTGCCTGCTGGATTTCCCGATTATTGAACTGGCCGGCAAAACCTTGGGCATTATAGGTTATGGTGAATTGGGGCAGGCTGTAGCCAAACTGGCTGAGGCTTTTGGGATGAAGGTTTTGGTTGGATCATTGCCGAACCGTCCAACTGATGCCAGTCGTATTCCTTTTGCGGATTTATTGCCCCAAGTTGATTTCCTTAGTCTGCATTGTCCCTTAACTGACGATACCCGAGACCTGATAGATCACCAGGCCTTCGGGACCATGAAATCGAGCGCATTTTTAATTAACTGTGCCCGCGGTGGAATCGTCAATGAAGCTGCGCTTGCCGATGCTTTACGCCAAGGCAAAATTGCAGGTGCTGCAACCGATGTGCTCACGGTTGAGCCGCCTAAAGATGGTAATGTGCTTTTAGCTGACGATATTCCTAATCTGATTATTACCCCGCATAGTGCATGGGGCAGTGTAGATGCACGGCAACGTATTGTGCAGCAGATGGTGGAAAATGTAGAAGCCTTTAAAGCAGGACAAGCGATTCGACAGGTGAATTAAAAAATATAAAAATCAATAAAGTCTCTCCCTGACCGGGAGAAGCTTTATATTTTCAATACTGGTATTTATTTTGAGTCAAATGTATTTAACTGGTTGGTGTTTGCTGTACAGGAACCGACTGCTGATCTGTTGAAGACTCGCTTAGCGGACGAGAAACAATCGGTGCAGGCTGGTCATTTGGACTGCCAATAATATTATCTTTGGTTTGATTCAGCTTTCTGTTCACTGTTGTTGCAGCTCGCTCGGTTTTTTCTTTGGCTATTTCTGATTTTTCAGTAGCAAAATCCTTGGTTTCTTCCCAGGCATTTTCTACTTTAGGTTTGACTTTGGCGATGCCTTTTTGTACCCCATAATCGACTTTTTCCGCCGTATGCTGAACTTTCTGCTGTGCCTTATGGCCTAGTACTTTAAAGATACTGGGATTATCACCATAGGGCGCTGGTTGAGTATGAGTTGAAGTATTGGCTGGAGCGGTTGTGGCTGTTTGAGCCCAAAGGGGAGTAGAGGCCAAAATTGCACTGGTTATTAATACCGTTTTCATCATTTTCATTGTGGGTTTTATTCCTGTTTTAGCGATGACTTCAATTCGTTTCAATATGATCTATTTGATTTTATTCTAAGGGTGAATTTGGCTTAAAATGTGAAATGTGGCGAAATTAATACAGATTCATTACATTTGAGATAAATCTACAATGCATCTAGCAAGAAAAAAGCCCATAAAGATGGGCTTTTCCAAGAGAGCTAAGCTATGGATTTACTCTTCCTCATTGCTTGGTGTTTCGACCGTAAGTCCTGAATGCATTTTCCCTGAGTAAGTATCCAGCTCTGCATGGGTTTTACCATTAATATCCATATTACTTGGGTGTGAATTATTGCTGTTTTTACTGGCAAAGTTTTGAGTATTCTCTCGGGAGTTTTTGCTCGCAGTCCGAGTTTTATTGGTCCCTTTTTTAACGCTATCCACTTTGTCAGCAGTATTTTGATCACTGGGTTGGGCTTTTAGCTCTGAAGTCGCTTTGGGGCTAGGGTTGGCCAAAAGGGAAGTACAAGCTAAAAGTGTAGTGCTCATCACTATTGTTCTGATTGTTTTCATAGCTCGATTTATCCTTACAATAAAACTCGAGTGTTTACCGAGTTATAAAATCATTATCTTAATCGGTTAAATCTTAAAATTTGGAATTTAAGAATAAATTCCAACGTTTTAGCAACATCGAATTAACAATTTGGACAAATATGTGAATGTGATTTTCAGCTATCTTTTTTTAGTTTTTGAATTTTAAGTTTTTTTTCAAAAATCAGGATTTAGCTTGGATACAAAGTATTGATATGTAACATTTTAAGGAAAATAACGATAAACGGTATTTGAATAGAAATAAAACTAATGAAGGCTTTGTATTGAAGGGGTAGAAGAATCACCGAGTCGAAGTAGAATCAGTGATTCTGGGTGTATGAGTCAGGTATTAGTTACATTGCGCTAAAGCATCTTTATGAAAATAATGGCGTAGTGCAAGGAAATTTTTTTGCACTGCTGCATCATTCAGGTCAAAGTTAGTGGCTGTACTTGTACCATCTGTAGCAAAGACGGTTGAGCCGCCAGTAATTAAGGTATTGCCCTTAAATGACCAGTGTTCTATGGCTTTGCCAGCTTGCAGGTTGCCGGTAAATTCAATCATGCATTTGTTGGTAAATTTGGTCAGTTTGGCTTTGTTGTCGGTGGTATTTGGATAGACTTCCAGATTTTGAACTTCTTGTAAGACACCTGTTTCAAGTGTTGGAATAGTTGGAGCAGTTGTACACGCTGTAAGAGCAATACCCGCAAGACCAGTCAAAATAAGCATTTTCAATTTCATATGATTCTTTCTTGTTGAGTGTTGTTGGTTTGAGTATAGGGAATTAAATATGAAATGCCTAGAATTGTTAGGAAAGGTTTTAAGTTTCTTCATATTCATATGCGGTTATTTGAGAATAGAGGCTGCTAGGAGTTTTATCTAAAAACTTTGATAATTTATAAAAAGGTATCTCTACTTTAAAATCTCCAAATGCATAAGCGGTAACAGCATACGGTGCAAAGAATATCTCTAAACTACGTTCTTTAATAAGAATTACCTCAGCAGCAATTTGCTCAATCCCATTCTTAATCCATTCTTTATCAAAATCATCTGATTCAGAGCGATAAGCAATTTGAGCTAATAAATCATCGTGACAATAAGATTTAATAAATGCATCAGCATCTAAAATATTTTCTTGTTGAAAAAGCAACGTATAATTGACGGAAATAGCTTTTCCATCTTTTACATAAAAGTTTTTGGTGAAAAAATTATGATTACCATGGGCACCCCCCGTATAAAAATAATTTGTGAATACGAAACTCACAAAGTTATCACGGACATATCCAATATCCGCAGTTATTGAAATATCATATATATCCAGATATGTAGGCTCATTATTTTCTCTTTCGATATCTAAAGGCTTTTCAAAAAGTCTTTGTCGTATATGAATTAGCTGATCAAGTACTATTGAATATGTGAGATCATTTATTTCCCTAAAATTATCATGTGCTGCCTTAATAACTGGGTAGTTACCATTAAAATCATACCCGGTCAAAGATCTAACGCTTTCAGATATTTCCTTTAAATCAATTCGTAGTTTTGTTGAATCCTCATTTATCTTCTCAATATTCCTTTGCTTAGCTGCTAAATCTAGTGATCTAAGAACATTAGCCCATTCTTTACTATTTAAATCTCGATTAATATTTATAAATTGAATTTCAGAAGCAATAGTATCTGGCACTTTACATTTGTCGAGTTGGATAGGAATTAAATAAATGGAACCTTCAGGGTGATCTTTTCTCTTGTCCACAAAATATTTTAGTTCTCGTTGAACATATCCTACTTTAGAAACACTATCAGAAGACATAAAAACCAAAACTACGTCTGTATCCTTCATATTTGCTTTGATACATTCATCCCATGCTTGTCCAGGAAGAAGGTCATGTTCATCCATCCAAGGGTTAAAATTTTTACGTTTTAATTCTTCATAACATTCTAAAATAAATTCTTTATCTTCTTTCGCGTAACTTAGAAATACTTTCATACTATTTTAATATTAAAAAACCCCACTAATTTATAGCGGGGTTTTGTTTAAACTTCAAGCAATTAACACTTAATGCTGAAGCACAGAAATATCAGCAACCGCAGTAAATAAACCACGAAGCTGAGCGAGCATACGTAAACGGTTAGCTTTCAGGTCAGCATCATCAGCCATCACCATTACACTGTCAAAGAACGCATCCACTGGTGCACGAAGCGCAGCTAAAGCAGACAATGCAGCAGTGTAGTCTTTGGCAGCAAATAACGGCTCAACCACAGGCGTGATTTTCGCAAGTTCAGCGAATAATGCTTTTTCAGCATCTTCAACCAGGTTGGCTTCAACCACAGCACCTGTAGGCTCTGCTTCTTTAGCCAAGATATTCGCAACACGTTTGTTGGCAGCCGCAAGTGCAGCCGCTTCAGGCAAGTCACGGAAGTGATTTACCGCATTTACACGTTTGTCAAAATCAAGCGGAGATTTTGGTGACAATGCTTGAACAGCTTGAATCACGTCAACCGCAACGCCTTGGTCTTCGTATTTCGCACGATAACGACCTTCAAGGAATGCAACAGCATCTGCCAAAGTCTTATCGTGATCTTTCAATACATCGCCATACGCAGCCAAAGCAAGCTTGATTAAATCTTCAATAGAAACGTCAAGGTTGTTTTCAGTCACTAAACGCAAGATACCAATTGCAGAACGACGAAGTGCAAACGGGTCTTTAGAACCTGTAGGTGCTTGACCAATACCGAAAATACCGGTCAAGGTATCCAAACGGTCGGCAAGGGCAATGGTCGTACCTGTTTTGGTTTTCGGTAAAACATCACCTGCGAATTTAGGTAAGTATTGCTCGCCCAGTGCTTCTGCAACTTCATCATTTTCGCCTTCAATGCGTGCGTAGTAAGTACCCGCAATACCTTGAAGTTCCGGGAATTCACCCACAAGTTCAGAAGTTAAGTCGCATTTCGCAAGAAGGGCAGCTTTTTCTGCATCTTCCGCTTTTGCACCAGTGATTGGCGCAAGTGCAACAGCCAATTTCGCAATACGTTCAGACTTGTTCCAAAGCGTACCAAGCTCAGCTTGGAAAACCATGTTCGCCAATTTCTCTTTACGCGATGCAAGTGGTTGCTTTTGGTCTTGCAAGAAGAAGAATTCAGCATCAGACAAACGTGGACGAACAACTTTTTCGTTACCTTCAATAATTTGAGTTGGATCTTTAGACTCAATATTTGAAACGGTAATGAAGTAAGGTTGCAGTTTGTTGTCAGCATTTACCAAACAGAAATACTTCTGGTTGTCCTGCATGGTGGTGATCAACGCTTCTTGAGGAACAGCAAGGAAGCGTTCTTCGAAGCTGGCACGTAATGCAACCGGCCATTCAACCAGTGCAGTTACTTCGTCACGCAAGTCAGCTGGAACAATGGCAATGGCATTGACTTCATCCGCAAGTGCTTTAACTTGTTGATCAATGATCGCCTGACGCTCTTCAAAAGAAGCCACAACGTGCGCTGCTTTTAATTTAGCAAGATATTCATCAGCATTGGCTAAAGTAATGGCTTCAGGCGCGTGGAAACGGTGACCATAAGTTAGGTTACCTGCTTTGTGATCCTGAATGGTGGCATCAATCACATCGTTATCTTTAAGCAATACAACCCATTTTACCGGACGTACGAATTCGGTACGGCTTGCCGCAGAACGCATGCGTTTTGCAATTGGCAGGTTGTCTAAAGCAGCTTGTAAAATTTGTGGCAGTAAAACATCAAGGCTTTGACCTTTCACGTCTTTTAAGTAGCACACTTTTTCAACTTTACCGGCTTTAAAAGTCGATACTTGATCCGCGGTGATGCCTTGACCACGCATAAAGCCTTCAAGGGCTTTGGTTGGTTTGCCTTCAGCATCATAAGCTGCCTGAACGGCAGGGCCGTCAAAACGTTTTTGCGTATCTGCTTGCGCGCCTTCAACATTGACAATTTTCAATGCCAAACGACGTGGCGCTGCATAAGCTTCAATGGTATCGAAAGCCAGACCAGCATCTTTTAAGCCTTTTTCAGTTTCTGCCTGAAGGGCATCCCGTAATTTTTTTAAGCTTTTCGGTGGAAGTTCTTCACAGCCAAGTTCAAATAAAACAGTATGTTTAGACATTATTTGTTCTCCGCTGCTTTTTCTGCTTGAGCTGCTTCTGCTTCAACTTGTGCTTTTAACTGCGCTAATACTTCGTCACGTAAATGTGGTTCTGCCATTGGGAAACCCAGTTTCGCACGTGCTGCTACATAGCTTGTTGCAATTGAACGTGCCAAAGTACGGACACGTAAAATATAACGCTGACGTTCAGTCACAGAAATTGCACCGCGAGCATCCAGCAAGTTAAAGCTATGCGATGCTTTGATTACCTGTTCATATGCAGGAAGTGGAAGTTCAGCTTCGATTAAACGTGTTGCTTCAGCTTCGTAGAAGTCGAACAGTTCAAACATTTTTTCAACGTTGGCGTATTCAAAGTTATAAGTCGATTGTTCTACTTCGTTCTGATGGAATACGTCACCGTAAGTTACAGTACCAAACTGACCTTTGGTCCAAACCAGATCGTAAACTGAATCTACACCTTGCAAGTACATTGCAAGACGTTCAAGACCGTAAGTGATTTCGCCTGTTACCGGGTAACATTCAACACCACCGACTTGCTGGAAGTAAGTGAACTGCGTCACTTCCATACCGTTAAGCCAAACTTCCCACCCTAAGCCCCAGGCACCGAGTGTTGGTGATTCCCAGTTATCTTCAACAAAACGGATGTCGTGAGTCAGGGTATCAATACCAATGGCTTCTAACGAATCGAGATAAAGCTGCTGGATATTGTCCGGGTTTGGCTTAAGCACCACCTGAAACTGATAGTAGTGTTGTAAACGGTTCGGGTTTTCACCATAACGGCCATCTTTAGGACGACGTGAAGGTTGTACGTAAGCCGCGTTCCAAGTTTCTGGCCCTAAAGCACGAAGGAAAGTTGCAGTGTGGAATGTCCCTGCACCCATTTCCATATCGTAAGGTTGTAACACTACACAACCTTGTTCAGCCCAGTAGTTTTGTAAGGCAAGAATTAAGCCTTGAAAGGTATCAATATGCGATATGGCGCGACTCATGTAGCATCCATTAAAATTAGAGAAAAATTGGCTCTAAGTATAAGGATTTTGTCGGGGAGTGGCAAAGATTTCAGGATAAGAATTAGGCTGTTTAAAAATGATTCACAAATTTATTGATAAATATAAGATGTAAAATAAATACACCTTAAATCGTCAGCATTTTATAATGCCGAACTTCCACTCCAATACAACAAATAGGCACACTGTGTTTCACTCAAAAGCAGACTGGCTGAATACCCTAAAACCCAATTTTAAAGTGCTTCCATTGAAAGACCGCCTGCTGTGCGGTGTGGGTGCATTGCTGGGGCTGGCACTTTCCTCCGTTATTAGCTGGTGGGTACTGGGGGATATTAACACATGGTATATCGCGCCGATGGGCGCATCTTCGGTGTTGCTGTTTGCGGTACCTGCCAGTCCTTTGGCACAGCCGTGGAATATGGTGGTGGGAAATATCATTGCCGGGATTATTGGCGTGACCTGTGCCGCATATATTCCAAACCTGACCGAAGCCTTTAGTGTGGCGGTCGGGCTGTCCATTATGTTGATGATGAGCACCGATTCATTGCATCCGCCGAGTGGGGCGGTGGCCATTACTGCCGTTTTGGGTGGTGAGGCGATCCATGAGCTTGGATATCACTTTATTTTTTATCCGGTTTTATTAAATTCCATATTGCTAATGATGGTTGCGATTGTGTTTAACCGCTTGCTGGGAAAACAATATCCGCAAGTTGCCCAGATTAACCAGCGTTCTAAAGATCCAACGCCTACCCAGAAAGTGACTATTCAACCGCAGGATATTCAGGCAACGCTGGATCAGCAAACCGAGCTTTTGGATATTAGTGAATATGACCTGCAAAAAATCATTCTGGCAGCGCAAGAGAAAGCCAATGCCCGGGGAGTGAGTCTGTTTAAGTGTCAGGACATCATGACCAAAAACGTGATCAGCTTAAATGAAAATGACGATATTCATTCAGCTCTGGATAAATTCAAGCACATGAATTTAATGAGCCTGCCTGTGATTGATGCACAGCAGCAACTGGTGGGAACACTGGCTTTATATGAGGTAGTGGAGTGGTTTAAGCGTGCCACCGATTTAAGAACCACATGGCAGCGTCAGGTTAAGGATATTATGATCCGACAGGTCGTGACCGTAAAACCGGAGCAACCGATTCAGGACTTGGTGCCGTATTTTGTGGAACGCTCATTTAACTATATTCCGGTGGTGGAAAAACAGAAAATGATCGGCATTATTAGCCGTGCCGATATGATTGCGGCATTGAATCAGCAGTTGAATGTAGTGGCATAAGCTCAAAATCAGACAAAAAAAGCTACGACCGATTGGGGTATAGGTCGTAGCATAAAACGAACTCATTAGAGTTCAACGAGATATTAGCGATTCTGATCCGAATTTACGGTGCGGATCGGGTTGTTATAGGCTTGTGACTGAGCAAACATGGTATTTTGCTGTTTTGGTATCACTAACCATAAAATTAAATAAACCAAAATCCCCGGGAATGCTGCACTCATAACAGAAACAAGAATAAAAATAATGCGCAGCAAAGTGGCATTCCAACCAAAACGTTCAGCAATACCACCCATTACACCGGCAATCATGTTTTGGCGGTTAGAGCGATATAAACCAACATTGGCCATCTAGGTCTCCTTAGAATGAGAAAATAAAAGTTAAAACAACATACTCATAATAAAGAGATGGAGATGCCAATACATTTTTAAAGTGGCAGGTCCTAAAAAATGGTTAAGTTATGTAAATAAATAATTACTGCAACCAGAGTTGGGATATAAAATACACTTGTCCTAAAAAAGTTGATTTATATCAATAAAAATCAATTAAATATGGAAATGCCTTGCAAGATGATAAAAAGCCTCTCATGACGTAAGTCATAAATAATTGAACAGATGAACAAGTAGCCGAAGAAAATAGATGATTCAGGGGTGAATAGGTGTTTCAAAAAGCAGATTATCAGCTATGGATCTTGATTGTAGTTTCAGCGGGTCTGATCGGTTGTCACAAACCTGTGGAGGATTCTGTAGCGAAACAGATCAAAGCAGAAACTTCAGCTGTTAATGATACTCAAGATCGAAAACTCACCGAAGTTGCTGGGCGGGCGACTGTTCCGGTGGAACAGGCAGAATCCAGAATCAAAAAAGCCATTCCAGACTATGCCGAGCCTTATATTGGCCGTTATCAAGCCACGATCAGTTGTGATGATCCTTTTGTCAGATGTAAAGATGGTATAGCAGATTATGTTATTAATTTACAGGAGGATGGAATTGCCCATCGCACTCTGATCCATTCGGGGCAAATCAGCTTCGCTTCAAATCTGTATCACCGGCAAGATCACTGGTCTTATGATAGGCAAAATCATCAGGTGATTTTGCATCGCTCAAATGGGGTGGATTTTTTTTATAATATTGATAAAGATCAAAATCTGGTCATGGATTTGGACAAGATTGCGCATGCTTCAGCCTTAAACGAGCAATATTTTGCCGAAGGCAATCCCTTTCCACAACAGGCATACCGTTTGCTTAAAGAAAAAGTCAGTTAAAGAAGAGAGGGGGTTGGTTGATTTAACCAAGCTTGCAATTTAAAAGGATGGAAATGCTCTAAATATGGAGCATTTTTTATTATATGTGCGTATAGAGATAAGAAGAATAATATAAAGAAATCTGGTGGGTTGTGAGGGACTCGAACCCTCGACCAATAGATTAAGAGTCTACTGCTCTACCAACTGAGCTAACAACCCTGAATGAGGATTAGTGAACTTAAAGCATCGCTTTAAGGGTTCACCCGAGTGCAAGAAAAAATCTGAGATTTTTTAAAAATGCATTAAAGCATTGTGTTTTGCAACATCGGTGTAGCAAAATTTCGAGAATGGCGAATCAACCGAAACGGTGTGGTTTGTCTTGGTCGGAATATTGCAGGTTTCGTTTCTATTGTAGTACAGAAAGAAGCCCTAAGAAAGAATGGTGGGTCGTCCGCGATTCGAACGCGGGACCAACGGATTAAAAGTCCGCTGCTCTACCAGCTGAGCTAACGACCCATTCAGAAAGAGTGCTTTAAAAGCTAAAAAAGCTTCATGTCAGAAGCCTTTTAAAAGATGGTGGGTCGTCCGCGATTCGAACGCGGGACCAACGGATTAAAAGTCCGCTGCTCTACCAGCTGAGCTAACGACCCATCTCTAGGTTGATCAAAATAAGTGGTGGGTCGTCCGCGATTCGAACGCGGGACCAACGGATTAAAAGTCCGCTGCTCTACCAGCTGAGCTAACGACCCTGAACCAACATTCAGCACTTGTCTGAATGTGCAGTGCAAGAAAATAAAGGCTTTCTAAACACCACTTTGTTTTGATGGAGCGTATTGTAGCAAGATATCAAACGAGCGCAAGTAAAAATTAGCAAACTTGTTGATGTTTGATTATAAATACAACAAATTTGCTTAATCTTGTTAAAAAACACCTGTTCAGAAATTAGAAACGGTATTTATAGGCTTGAATATTGCTGAATATTTCCGCGGTTAAATCACAATATTCGGTCGCATTCGGGAGTAAAACCAGCAGACGTTCATCGGTCTTGTTAGGATCAAAAGCCTGTTCTTTGAGCTTATTCTTTTGATATTTAAAAGTACCTGTAGTTTCGACCTGAGCTTGAATGCGTAAAAATACCGGAACAGCATAAGCCGGCAAACATTTTTTAAACTCGCTTGCCATTTGCTTTAAGTCTTGCTCGGTTAATTCTGCGCCATCGCTCAAGGTGATGGCTGCCATACCGGCACGACCATTGGTATGCGGAATTTCCACCCCATAAACCACCGCTTCAGCAATTTTTTCATATTCACTGACCGCATTTTCAACTTCGCTGGTAGAAACATTTTCGCCTTTCCAGCGGAAAGTATCACCCAGACGGTCTACGAACTGGGCATGACGGAAACCGATATCGCGTACCAGATCACCGGTATTAAAGAATGCATCGCCATGTTTAAACACATCTTTCATAATTACGGCTTTGTTTTTTTCCGCATCGGTATAGCCATCAAAAGGGGAGCGGCGGGTAATTTTACCTACCAGTAAGCCGACTTCGCCTTTTTTCACCTTTTTACACCAGCCTTTGTCATCTTTCACGGGCTGATTGTTTTCTTTATCAAATTCAATAATGGCATAAGGCGTTGGAGAGAAGCCAACCGTGTTGTCAAAATTAAACACGTTACTAAAACCGACATTACCTTCACTGGATGCATACAGCTCCAGCACTTCTTCAATGCCAAAGCGCTCTTTGAATTTGTCCCAGATATTCGGGCGCATGCCATTACCAATCATTTTGGTGACACGGTGGCCTTTTTCCAGTTCAGACACCGGGGCATCCATTAAGTAACGGCAGAGTTCACCGACATAACCGATGGCAGAAGCATCAAATTTTTGCACATCTTTCCAGAAGGAAGAGGTCGAATATTTACGACGCAATGCCAAAGTGGCACTGCCGGCAATCACGCCACACCAGCACACCACAATACCGGTGGCATGATACAGTGGCAGGGTGCAGTACATCACATCATCAGATTTTAAATCCAGCACATGTCCATAGGTACCATAGGCCAGTGTCCAGCGGCTATGCGTGAAAATGACCGCTTTAGGCAAGCCCGTAGTGCCCGAGGTGTAGATGTAAAATAGACCATCTTTACCTTGAATAGTGTTTGTGGTTGGGGTGTTGAATTTGGGAAATTGATCCACTTTTTCTGCAAGATTGGCCCAGGCCTGAGGGGTTTTGCCTGCATCCTTTTGTGTGGCTTGATCGGCGAACCAATGAAAACGGTCTGCTTGGAGCTGTAAATCCTGACGGACTTCTTCGACAGCATTACGGCATTCTTCACCGACAATGATGGCAATCGGTTTAACCAGATTGATACTGTGGGTCAGGGCTTTGCCTGTTTGTGAGGTATTGACTAATGCCGCTGTCACCCCAATTTTTGCCAGGGCAATCACAGTGGCCACCAGTTCCGGGCGATTTTCCACCATCACCGCAATCACATCACCTCTGCAGGCACCGATGGATAGATAAAAGTGTCCAATCTGGTTGGCCCATGCATTCAGTTCTTGATAGCTGAATTTCTGGTCTTCAAATAATAAAGCCATGCCGTGCGGATTGCGTTTTACCGCTCTTTCAAAGGCAATCCCTAAGCCTGCAGGAGTATTGGAGGTACGCAAATAGGCTTGTTTGAGACCACTCAACAGGTGAGGGACTTTACTCATAAATTTAGGTAATTTTGCTGCGACATCCGCAATACCAATAAGATCGCTCGGTGTGGTATGGTTCATATGAATCCTATTTATTTTTCGTAATCCAATACAGTTTATTTGTTCGCAATACGCTTGCAGTCATTTGTACACTTGTCTTTTAGCCGTTTCAATCTAGTGCAATCAACCTAATCCGATAAAAGTATCAAAAAAAACCTAGTCACCGGAATGACTAGGTTTTTTTATTTCGCTGCATTAGAGCTAATTATGTGACTAATTATGACTCATTTGCAGGCGTTGCTTTCTTTGGTGGACGACCGCGAGGGCGACGAGGACGGACAGGTTTGTCAGCGTCTTCACCTTCGGTTTTTTCAGCTTCTGCTTTAGGCTCAAGCTCAGTTGGTACATCCTGAGCAGCTTCTACCGCCAATTCAGCTTGTACCGGTTTTGCTGCCTGTTCAGTTTCTACTGGAGCAGCTATTGTTTCTGCAGCAGTTTCAGCAACCGCTTCAGTCACTACAGGCTCAGCCACTTCGGCTGTCACTGTTTCGGCTTCTGTGACAGGAGTAACTTCGGCTGGAACAGCTTCCGCAGGAGTCACTTCAGGTTCGCTATGTGCCTGCTTTGCTTGCTCTAAAGCTTGTTCTGCAGCCTGTTTTGCCAAACGGCGACGTTCACGTGGATCATTTGCCACACGCTTGTCAGATACCGGTGTTGGCGGCGTTAAGTCCAGCACGGGTGCGGGTTCTGCTTCAGGTGCTGCTTTGGTTAATGCCACATCACGAGTCACAGCCTGTACTGGTGCTTGCGCTTCAGTTGCCTGTTGGCTGATGGTCTCGGCATATTGCTCGGTAAATTTTACCAAGGCACGGTTGAAGGTTGGAATTAAACCAAACTGTTCAATCAATACTGAGCAATCTTCACCATACACATGGCGAATAAGGCTGCCCACCGTGTATTGACCCAAAGTTGGAACCTGAGAAGGGCTTAACTTCGGTGCCTGAGCTTGTTTTGCCTGAGCTTCACGCTTTTGGCGACGATGCATACGCGGATCGTTGCTGGCACGTTTTTCTGCAGAACGTGGTTTTTGCGGCTCATGAGTTTCAGTTGCAGCAGCAGGTTTTTCTTCCTTCGCGACCACTGGTTTCTCAGTAATAGGTGCTGGGGCTTCAACAGCTTCAGGTGCAGATTGTGCAATTGGCGCTTCAACTACAGGAGTTGAATTTAATGCAACAATTTCACTTTTTGCCTGATCGATATTGATCACCAATGCTGTTGGAAGAACATCCTGGCGAGGTGTATCAATCACTTCGACTTTAGGTTGCTGTTCATTCACTACTGCAGCAGGTGCAGCTTGTTGTGCTGGCTGTTCGTTCAATACGCTTTGATCGCGGTGGCGATTTGGGCGTTCAGGACGTTGCTGGTTACGACGGTCACGACGTGGCACAGCATTTTGCTCTGCTTGTTGATCAGTGTTTTGCTGTTCAGCGTGTTGACGTCGAGTCGGGCGCTTGTTTTCACGTGAATCCTGGCGCTGTTCTGGACGTTGCTCTTGGCGCTGCTCATGACGAGAAACCTGAACAATTTCTTCATGCACTTGGTTTTGCTGATTGTCGTGCTGAGTTTGTTCCCGTTGCTCTTTAGGCTTATTACGCTTTTTGTTGTGACGTTGCGATTTTTCTTCTTTATCAGAATATTTATCTGCAACTTCGTGCTGTTCCTGTTTTTGTGTTACAGGCGCAGTTGGCGATAAGTAAGCATTGTTGTTTGCAGTGGCAACCGGTGGTGCGCTCTGAGTAGGCGCAGATGTTACAACCTGACCGAATTGACCACGGCTGACCGCACCACCATTGACCATTTGTTCAATGGCAGCAGCAGCATTGTTTGCAGTACGTGCTTGATCAACTGTTTTAGCTTGCTTTTGCACAAACAGGTTTTCTAGCCATGCACATGGGCTGGATGAAGCTTGAGCAGCAGGCGCAACTTGAGCTGGTTGTGATTGCTGTACTTCTTGAGCTACTTGTTGTGGACGACGTTGTGGCTTGTTGTTTTGGTTTTTAGCCTGTTGCTGAGCAGGTGCCTGCGCAGCAGCTTGAGCTTGTTGCTCACCTTCCAAATGCCATTCAGAAGATTCATAACCCAACTCTTTTTCGCTTGAACGTGTTGCTTCGGTACGTTCATAGCTGGTTGGTGCAAAACCTTCAGCATTATAAGTGATTTCGTAATGCGGTGTTTCTAGGTGCGGATGTGGCAACACGGTTACACGGACATTTGAAGTTTGTTCTAAATACACCAAAGTATGACGCTTTTCATTCAACATGAATGCTGCGATTTCAACCGGAACTTCGACCTGAACTTCACCATGACGTTCGCGAAGTGCAATTTCTTCCACTTTACGCATGATCGAAAGGGAAAGAGAACGTAAATCACGCACCATACCTGTACCATGACAGCGTGGGCATACGTAACCGGTTGCTTCTTCAAGCGATGGGCGTAAGCGTTGACGGCTCATTTCCATTAAACCAAAACGGGACAATTGACCGAATTGGATACGGGCGCGGTCGCTTTGGGTCGCTTCACGAAGTTTGGCTTCAACCATGCGCTGGTTGCGGTCTTTGGTCATGTCGATGAAGTCGATTACCACCAGGCCACCGATATCACGTAAACGCAGTTGACGTGCAATTTCTTCGGCTGCTTCCAGGTTGGTATTTAAAGCGGTGTCTTCAACGTCGTGACCACGAGTCGATTTAGCCGAGTTAATGTCGATAGACACCAAAGCTTCAGTCTGGTCAATCACGATTGAACCGCCAGAAGGAAGTTTTACTTCACGTTCATAGGCAGTCTGGATTTGACTTTCAATACCGAAATGAGCAAATAAAGGCTCATTTAAAGTATAGGTTTTTAACTTGTCGATTTGACGTGGCATAACCGCTTTCACGAAGTTATACGCTTCGTTATAGGCTTGTTCAGAGTCAATCAGGATTTCTGCAACATCATCACGTAAGTAGTCACGAATTGCACGTGTTACCACACCGGCTTCTTGATGTACCAGCATTGGTGATGGACCAGAACCAGCCGTGTTTTGGATTTGTGCCCAAAGGTCCATTAAGTGTTGCAAGTCAAGTTGCAATTCTTCTTGAGAGCGACCAATACCCGCAGTACGAACAATCACACTCATGCCACGAGGAATATTCAGTGAGGCCAACATTTCTTTCAGTTCGTCACGAACTGAACCGGAAATTTGACGGCTGATACCGCCACCTTTCGGATTATTTGGCATAAGCACCAAATAACGGCCAGCAAGCGAAATAAATGTAGACAGGGCAGCGCCTTTATTGCCACGCTCTTCTTTTTCCACTTGTACTAAAAGTTCGGTACCTTCAGTGATCAATTCGCGGATATTTGAAGTTTGGCGAGGATCTGCCTTGTAGTAAGAGTTTGCGATTTCACGCATAGACAGGAAGCCCTGACGGCCTGCACCATACTCTACAAAAACAGCTTCTAAAGAAGGTTCAACGCGAGTCACGTGACCTTTATAGATATTGGATTTTTTTTGTTCACGGGTACGATTTTCTAGATCGAAATCGTAAAGACGCTGACCAGTGACAAGTGCAACGCGAATTTCTTCGGCATGTGTTGCATTAATCAACATACGTTTCATGGGTGTAACACCTAATAGTGATACACACCAAAACATCGCTATACACGTAGCGAACATCACACATTACGGATCAACACCCAGATCTCAAAATGACGCAATTGTGGTCTGAGCTTTTTTACCGGCCTTTTTTTGGGCTTCGGTTTTTGATTCACGTATTGAAGATGGCAATACGGCTTCAATCTTATAAACGATTAAAGTCACCTGAACGATTCACTGGCGGTCTAACGGTGCATTAGATGTGAGTAACTTTCACTGTCACGTAGCTTGAAGACCGTCCCTTCATTAATTCATGATCGGGCGTCTTGATACGGAATTATCATCGTATCGTTGCTTTATGTGCAGATCCAATGCATCAACGTTATAGCCTGAATACAACTTCAGGGTGCGACTAATCTGATGTGTATCAGTTTACGTTTAAAAACCAACTTAACGTTGGCGACATATTTTTTAGGGCAAACTGATTTATGTACGAAGTACAATTAAACGCAACAGTTTGCTTTTTTGCCGATATAATAAGCCTTCGGCGTCGGCATATTCTTTAGGGACCTTTCCGTGTTTAATGTGAATTGTGAAATTTAATTTTGAGCTTCAAAAATATTGAAGGAATTAAATTTTTTCACACTAACGGTGGTATCCGTGCGCTGACTATATCAAACCTTGCATCATCTGCCTATGGGCTAAGCTTATGTTTCTTGTGTAAAGCATAGCCTAAGTGATCAGTTTTTAATCAATTTTAGTATTTTTTGGGTCATCGTAACTGTATGAATTCTACGCAAGAATGGCAAAGTGTCACCTGGTTTGAAGTGGACGAGCATCAATTAGGTCAACGTATCGATAATTTTTTATTTTCCAGACTGAAAGGTGTGCCTAAAAGTCGGATTTATCGTTTAATCCGTGAAGGACAGGTTCGGGTCAATAAAAAGCGCATTAAAGCGGAAACCAAACTCAATATTGGCGACCAGATTCGCGTTGCGCCGATTCGTTATGAGCAAAAAGATGAAACGGCGGCACCGGTATCGGATAAAGTGGCGCAAAGCCTGCTCAGTCGAGTGGTGTATGAAGATGAAGGCCTGATGGTGATAAACAAACCTTCAGGGATTGCCGTGCATGGCGGCAGTGGTGTGGCTTATGGCTTGATTGAAGGTCTGCGTGCTGCAACCGGCAAGAAATATCTGGAACTGATTCACCGTATTGACCGTGACACTTCTGGCCTGGTGATGATCAGTAAAAAACGCAGCACCTTAAAAACACTGCAAGATTTACTGCGTGAACACAAAATTAAAAAGACTTATGCTGCAATTGTTAAAGGGCAGGTCAGTCTGGATAAACAGCTAATTGATGCACCTTTGCATCGCTATGAGCTGGCCAATGGCGAGCGCCGGGTTCGTGTGTCTAAAGAGGGTAAAGACAGTAAAACTCAATGGAATGTGGCAGAGCGTTTCATGCATGGCACACTGGTGTATGCTTCACCGCTTTCTGGTCGGACCCATCAGATTCGTGTCCATGGTTTAAGTATTGGTCACCCTTTAATTGGTGATGAAAAATATGGTCATGAAACCGAATATAACGGGCCGAAGCCACGTCGTTTGTGTTTGCATGCGATGCGACTGGAAATTCCGGGTTATCCGACCATTGAAGCGCCATTACCTGAAGATATGCAGAGTTTGGTGGCGCAGTTAAGAGCACAGAAGAAAGATAAAGAGTCTTCTTGATTGATCTCTAATTTCCTGTAATTGGAAATTCTCCTCTTTAAGAAAAAGGGGTTAGGAGAGATTCGAATTTAATATGTAGAGAGTTAAGCGAAAGGCAACATGGATGTCGCCGTTACTCTGTGGTACAGGGATGTTCCATCAGAGTAACAAAGGATTTTTGTTACTTTTCATCCTTGAAAAGTAAGTAATACCTACACGGAAAAAGTCAGTTATTGAGGCTAACCGTGGTTATGAATTAGTTTAACCTCTCCCTTGCGGAATATATTCCTCATCTCCTGGAAGGAGAGGGAATATTTCGTTAATTCAAAATTATATGAATTCGAAATAAAGCTCTTCTTTGAAAAAATAAGAGTGAAGTAAATTAAAAAACTGAACCAAATATTGGAACTCAAACATGAACACACCTGTAGAACTCATCATTTTTGACTGGGATGGAACGCTATTTAATTCAGTCGGTCAGATTGTTGCGAGCCTACAGTTTGCGGCACAGCAGTTCGAGCAGCCGCTGACAGAAGCTGCTGCAAAAAGCATTATTGGTCTGGGTTTACCGGAAGTGGCGCAAGTCTTGTTTCCTGAAGTGCCTGAATTACATCATGAGATTTTGCAGTGCTATGCCACTCACTATGTGGAAAACTCCAAAGGAGATGCCTGGTTTGAAGGGGTTTCGGTTATGTTGCAGGATCTAAAGGCACAAGAGGTGAAACTTGCTGTGGCGACAGGAAAAAGCCGTAAAGGTTTAGACCGTGTACTTCATCAAACAGCCAGTGATGACCTGTTTGATGTGACCCGTGCAGCCAGTGAAACCAAATCCAAACCTGATCCTTTAATGTTGACTGAAATTTTACAGGTCACGGGCATCAGTGTTGAAAATGCCATTATGGTGGGTGATACCTCTTATGATCTGGAAATGGCACAAAATATTGCCATGCCGCGTATAGGGGTAAGTTATGGTGTGCATACGCCTGAAGTCCTTGCCCACTATAATCCGCTAGCCATTGCAGAGGATGTTGCCGATTTGCATCAGCTTTTATTAAAGCATGTGAATTTAAAACAGGCGGTTTAATTCCAGGATGATGGGTTAAAATAGGAGGATTTTAAATCCTCTTTTTTTATCTTTATTTTTATTTTGATCTGTTCATGCTCATCATTTAAAAATTTGACTACCATAAGGCTCTATTGGCATGTATGCAGATCCACCTTGATATCGAAAAAGTACCGCGATGGAACAGAATTGTGGACTGCGAAGCTAATCAGCTGCATATAAGCTGAAGATAAAACTGATTGATAATTAAAATATAAGATATTGATTTTTAATTGGTGTTTTTAGAACTCATGATTTAATAAAAAAAGGTTTGTACTAAAAACAGGCAAAGCATCTAGTCTTTTAGTCGTAGATCGATGGTTATTCTATGAATCTGACAATTTGTCCTGAAGCACATAAAAGAAAGCATTTTTTAATATCTTGTTCATATGCCTGTTTTTTAAAAATAAAACCAAGTTAATTTATAGGAATTAGCTATTGTCATAAATAAAATAAGTATTGGCATAAAAAGCGCAATTTTCCGATTCTAAAACTGTTTATACATATACGCGTTTGCCAAGATGGGCAGCACCCCTTTGCTGATGGCTTTGATCAGTTCACAGATTTTTTCTCATTGTTCATCGCATTTCCATCGATAACGGTATAAGTCCAATTTTTGCAGTTTAAGGAAACATTGATGTCGAATTCTGCTGTTGTTGAATCAGTTGCGCAAGCATTACGTGACGCTGAATTATCAAAAACTGCGATTGCACCAGTTCGCCCGCAACTTGGCGGTGAAAATGCTGATGTGGATATTGCATACGCAGTTCAGGAAGTAAATACCAAACGTGCAGAGGCTGAAGGCCGCCGTTTAACCGGTCGTAAAATCGGTTTAACCTCTAAAGTTGTGCAAGCGCAGCTGGGCGTAGACCAACCGGACTTCGGTATGTTGTTTGCTGACATGGCTTATGGTGATGGTGAAGCGATTCCAGCTGGCCTATTGATTCAACCTAAAGTTGAAGCAGAAATCGCGTTAATCATCAACAAAGATTTAACCCAAGAAAAACACACTTATGCAGACATTATTAGTGCAACTGAATATGCATTGCCTGCTGTAGAAGTCGTGGATAGCCGTATCGAAAACTGGAAAATTTCATTGATTGATACTGTTGCAGATAACGCATCTTCTGCGGCTTATGTACTAGGTTCACGTCCGGTGAAGCTTGAAAATTTAGACCTCGTCAACTGCAAAATGACCATGAAACGCGGCGAAGAAATCGTGTCTCAAGGTGTGGGTAAAGCCTGTCTTGCTAATCCATTAAATGCCGCGGTTTGGCTGGCGGATGAAATGGTACGCCGTGGCCGTCCGCTGCTTGCCGGTGACATCATTTTAACCGGTGCACTGGGTCCTATGGTTGTCGCCAACCTGGGTGATGAATTCGTGGTTGAAATTGAAGGTTTTGGTTCTGTAACTGCTGCATTCGCTGCTGAATAAGTCCAGATTTTAAGAGCGTTTTTAAGAGAAATTGTTCATGAAAAAGATTAAATGTGCATTGATCGGTCCAGGGAACATCGGTACTGACTTGCTGTATAAATTACAACGCAGTGAATTTTTAGAGCCAGTTTGGATGGTGGGTATTGACCCGACTTCTGAAGGTTTGGCACGTGCTGCGAAAATGGGTTTAAAAACCACGGCTGAAGGCGTGGACGGTTTATTGCCACATGTTGAAGCTGACGAAATCAAAATTGCATTCGATGCAACTTCTGCATACGTTCACGCAGAAAACAGCCGTAAGTTAAACGAACTTGGCGTGTTGATGATTGACTTAACCCCAGCGGCAATTGGTCCTTACTGTGTTCCACCGGTAAACCTTGAAGCTTTGCTTGAAGCGGGTGAATTACCAAACGTGAACATGGTGACTTGTGGCGGTCAGGCAACCATTCCGATGGTGGCCGCAATCTCACGTGTTCAACCGGTTGAATATGGTGAAATCATTGCCACTGTATCGACTAAATCTGTAGGTCCAGGTACACGTAAAAACATCGATGAATTCACCCGTACCACTGCTGGTGCGATTGAGAAAGTTGGTGGTGCTAAAGCGGGTAAAGCGATCATCATTATTAACCCGGCTGAGCCACCATTGATGATGCGTGACACGGTTCACTGCCTAGTTGAAGGCGAGCCAGATCAGGCTGCAATCACTGAATCAGTGCATGCGATGATCAAAGAAGTTCAAAAATACGTACCAGGTTACAAACTGGTGAATGGTCCTGTATTTGACGGAAACCGTGTATCCATCTTCCTGGAAGTTGAAGGCCTGGGTGATTACCTGCCTAAATATGCCGGTAACCTCGACATTATGACTGCAGCGGCTGCACGTACTGCAGAAATGTTTGCAGAACGCGTATTAAACACTGCTGAAGCTTAAGGAATACCAAAATGTCTAAGATTATTATTAATGATATGACTTTACGTGATGGTATGCATCCTATGCGCCATCAAACTACACCTGAACAAATGGTTGCCATTGCAACTGCTTTGGATGATGCAGGTGTACCTTTAATCGAAGTAACACATGGTGACGGCTTAGGCGGTAACTCTGTGAACTACGGTTTTGCAGCAGCAACCGATGAAGAATACCTAAAAGCGGTAATTCCAAACCTGAAACAGGCCAAAGTATCTGCACTTCTATTGCCTGGTATTGGTACGGTTGACCATTTGAAAATGGCACATGATGTTGGTGTAGCAACCATTCGTGTTGCAACTCACTCAACTGAAGCTGACGTTTCTGAACAGCACATTACTGCTGCACGTAAACTTGGTATGGATACTGTGGGCTTCTTGATGATGGCGCACATGGCAACTCCTGAAAAACTTTTGGAAGAAGCCAATAAAATGGTGTCATACGGTGCAAACTGTATTTATGTAACTGACTCTGCTGGTTATATGTTGCCTCAAGACGTGACTGACCGTGTAGGTATTTTACGTGCCAACTTGGCTTCAGAAATCGAAATCGGTTTCCATGGTCACCATAACCTGGGTATGGGTGTTGCGAACTCTGTTTCAGCGGTTCAAGCTGGTGCAACGCGTGTCGATTTAGCTTCTGCCGGTCTGGGTGCAGGTGCAGGTAATACTCCACTTGAATTGTTTGTTGCGGTTGCCAACCGTATGCAAATGGAAACAGGTGTGGACTTGTTTAAAGTTCAAGATGTTGCCGAAGATTTAATCATTCCAATGATGACACATCAGATCCGTGCTGACCGTGATGCAGCAACTTTAGGTTATGCCGGTGTTTATTCTTCGTTCCTGTTATTTGCGAAACGTGCTGAAGCCAAATATGGCGTGTCTGCGCGTGAAATCCTGATGGAACTGGGTCGCCGTGGTACTGTAGGTGGTCAGGAAGACATGATTGAAGACTTGGCATTGACCATGTCTAAAGCCAAAGAAGCCAATGCTTAATCTGTTTTAAGTTGAAGCGAAAAAGCGTCCGAAAGGGCGCTTTTTTTATGGCTAGACCTTGATTTTACACTTGAGTTTATAGATAAAAAATATCATATCATAGGATAGTTATATTAATATAATCAATTATTTAAGTGGTTTTAGCTCTGGGTTAAACTTAAAAGCGATTAATCAATTTTTTTTTGCGCTCAAAAAGCCTAAATTCTTTTAAAATAAACACTGAAACAAAGGTTTAACAAAAATGAAATGAAAGGAAGATAAAATGACTTATTGTTTAAAGTTCTTAACGTGATTTGAATCACTAAAATAAAAAAAAGCAGAAATAGCCATAAAGGCAATAAATCTTAATACTCTGGTCGGATTTCGTTTTTTGTGATTGTTTAGCATGATGGCGCCATAGCTTAATTTGATTACTAGGGAATTCAGCCATGCGTCGTCAAAACTTATGGATAGCAATGCTTGCTGCGACAGCAACTTTAGGAACAACTGCATCGAATGCAGATTTTGTTGACGACAGTAATGTCCAATTAAAATTTAAAAACTTTTATTTAGACCGTCAGTATGCAGATCTTCCGCAAAACAACTGGGGTTCTTGGTCTCAAGGCATCACACTGGATGCCAAATCGGGTTATCAGGACATCGGTGGCGGTATTCAAGTGGGTGCAGACCTGTTGGTGCAGCACGCATTTAAATTAAATGGCCGTGATAAAAATCCGGATTGGGTTTTGCCACATGATGGTCAAGAGTCGAAAGACAATTTTGGTAAAGTAGGGGCAACCTTAAAAGCCAAAGTTTCACAAACTGAATTAAAAGTCGGTGAATTATTACCGGTATCTCCAGTACTGGTATTCGATCCATCGCGTCAGTTACTCACCACATATAGCGGTGCATGGTTAGAGTCGAAAGAGATTAAAGACACCAAACTGACTGTGGCTTATATTGATAAGATCAATAACCGTTATGACAACCAGTTCCGTGACTTAACCTTGTTTGCACCTGCTAAGGGCAAAAAGTATTACGATAATGGTGAAGCTTCTGATGGAATGTTGATTGCGGGTGTTGATCACCAGTTTACTCCAGAAATTGGCGGCAGCTACTGGTATGCAGATGTTGAAGATATTTACCAGCAGCATTATGTCGGTACCAGTTACAAAACCAAGCTGGGTGAAAAAGCCAAGTTAGACAGCCATATCCGTTACTTTGATAACTCGGAGTCAGGTGACAAGTTGTATGGTGATATTGATAACCAGGCGTTGTCTGTAGGCGCTAAAGTCAATTATGGCGCACATACGGTTGGTTTGGGCTACCAGCAAATGTTTGGTGATAATGCATTCCCGACATTGGGTGGCTGGGTACCGCAGCCTTACCTGGTAAACTGGGGTGTCGCAACCTTTACCAATACCAATGAAAAATCATGGGGCTTCACTTATGGTTATGATTTCTCTGGATTGGGTGCCAAAGGTTTAAATGCTACGGCAGTATACTTCACCGGTTCAGATGCGGAAGTTAAAACCTCGGCAGGGATCTTGAAAGACCAGAAATCGGATGAGCTGAATTTGATTCTGAATTACACGGTTCCAGAAGGTAAACTGAAAGGTTTAGGCTTCCAGGCCATGTATATTGATACCGATTTTGACTGGAAATCAGACTTGCAAGAGTACCGTGTAGCAACGACTTATACTTATAAGTTCTAATTAAGCGGTGTAATAAAAAAGCGACTTTAAATAAGTCGCTTTTTTTTTGCTATGTAGAAAGCTATTTTTTATTAAATGCCTTAATAAAAATAAGGGTTTTGTCTTTAATAAAGTTTTTAAAAACAAATAGTTAAATTATCGTTTTTTTATAGCATTTGATCGTAAATTTGTATCAGTTTGACCGGTTTGAACAGGTAATATAAGGCGGTAAAAAAGTAAATTTCACCGAGTCAACTTGACGTTAAATTCTGAATCAAGATGGAAACGCAAGCTAAAGACTGTACGAGGAGTATGTATGAGCACTGTTCAAATCCCTGAATATACAACAGATCCATTCTTTGGCTTAGAAGACAAATGGATTGAAACTGCAGAAGGTGAGTTGACTCACTATCACGAAGTGGGTGAAGGTACGCCTATTCTGTTTTTGCACGGTTCAGGTACTGGTGTATCTGCTGCGGCAAACTGGTGGTTAAACTTGCCGCAAATTGGTGAGCAGGCACGTTGTATCGCCATCGACACCATTGGTTATGGTCAAACTGTAGTTGCACCAAATACTGCTTATGGTATCCGTGCCTGGGTAGACCATGCGGTGCGTACTTTAGATGCACTTGGCATTGAAAAAACCTGGTTGGTTGGTAACTCATTGGGCGGCTGGTTGGCATTCCAAATGGTACTTGATTACCCTGAACGTGTATTGGGTATTGTGTCTATGGGTACTGGCGGTGCTAAACAGACTGCAGCACTTAAAGCGCATGCCAACCCGGTATTGACTGAAGAAGGCATCAAGAAAACATTGTCTATGTTCGTGGTGAACAAAGACCTGATCACCGACGAATTGGTGAAAGTACGTTATGCTTCTGCTGCAAATGACTATGCATCGAATCGTTTGATGGACGTAGTGGGCGCACGTGACCGTGACCGTTTCGAATTCCCGCTTGATTTCGAAAAAATGAAAGACATTACTGTACCAGTATTGTTGATTCACGGTGTACAGGACGTGGTCATTCCAGTTTCACGTACTTGGGACATTTTAAACACTGTGCCGAATGCTGATGCGCACATTTTCAGCCAATGTGGCCACTGGTCTCAAGTGGAAAAAGCTGAAGAGTTCAATACTGTTATTAAAGACTACTTAACTGCTCGTGGTGTTTAATCACAGCTGTTAAAGATAAAAAAGGATGACTTCGGTCATCCTTTTTTTATGAGCATATTCAAGGGCTAATAAAGTTCGCTGCCACATTGATAATGATGGCCAGAATAGTCGTGTTAAATCCGTAAGCCAGAAGCAAGTGCAAGGTATTTAGTACCCGCATTTTGGAGTGGCTAACGGATACATCAGCAGTTTGTGCAGAAGTACCCACGATATAACTAAAATATAAAAAGTCGGGATAAGTCGGCTTAGGGGTTTTCGGAAAATCCAGTCCACCTTCATTATTCTGGTCTAATGCCAAATAAAAGTCATGCGCATAATGAATCGCAAAAATTGTATGTATCAGGAACCAGGCTGAAGTAATGGTCAGCATGGATAAAATTAAATGACCCGTTCGAATCGCAGTATTGCTAGGCAAATTATTCACTTCAATAATAATCGCGATGAAACAAATAATTAAAGTGAGGATCACCAGAAAAAGAATCAGCCATTTACTGGCATCCTGTTGTTCCGCACGTTGCAGGATATGAGCATGGTCAACATGCCAGAGTTTTTTGAGGGTAAGCAATAAATAAGTATAAACAGCAAGATTCCAGCTCATTAAAAGACAGGTCGACCAGCTCCATGCGGTCATGAACTGAAAAGCGGCATAAAGTACCGCAATAAAAGGAAAGATCAGGAAGAAATGAAGATGGTGCCGAATCCCTGTTTTTATACGGAGCAGTAGCTGCATGGTTATCATCTCCTTTATGGTTGTTTTTGTTTTGTAAATTTTAAAAAGCCTGTGAAGAATTTATTAGACTTAAGTTGTAATTTTTTGCTGATGAAATATTGATTATAAGTCCTTAAAAGAAAAGTTATGAGTTATTTCCTATTAATGCCGTGTTGATGATATGAAAAATGAGTAAGACTTAAGTCTAAGCGGGTTTAAAAATACACAAATTGAAATAAAAAAAAGCCCCATTATTTATTAGCAAAATAATGGTGGCTTTAATTCAGCGCAAAAGTGTAAAAAATTAATTAACCGCGATTAATGTTCAGATAAAACACATGGGTCAGTAATTCAATAAATTTTTTCACTGCCCCAGAACTGCTGTTTTTATGGTAACTCACATACAGGTCGAGGTAGGGCAGTTCCACATCTAAGGCACGAATCACGGTATTGTTCATGGTGAGCGGAGCGACATAACCTGGCAGAATGGTACAGCCTAGGCCCATCCCTACAGAGTTGATGTTAAACAGGATATTATCGGCTTTTTGCACAATATTGAATTCAATGCCATTAGCATGGGCAAAATCCATAATGGCATTATGCAGCGTTAAAGACTGTTCCGCAGCGGGAATAATAAAATCTATACCATTCAATTCTTTAACGGGTATGCGTTCATATTTAGCCAAAGGATGATTTTCTGGCAAAATAAAGATCAATGGCTCGCGCAGTACGAATAAACTTTCAATTTCATCGCTATTAAAGTTGTGTCGGGTAAAGGTGATATCGAGCTCGCCTTTTTTCAGCAACTTCATTTGTTCATTGTTGTTTAAACTGAGCAAATCAATTTTTAAATCAGGGTTTTGCACGCGCAAATTCGGCAACACATAAGGGAAAATTTTCATTTCCGCCACCGGAACGAAGCCTATACGCAGCATTTGCTGTTTGGCTTGAGACACCTGGCGTGCCATGGCAACGGCTTTATCTGCCTGTGCCAGGGTTAAGCGGGCCTGTTCGAGAAATACGGCACCTTCTTCAGTCAGCTCAACCTTACGTTTGGTACGATAAAGCAGTTTTACCCCGACATCTTCTTCCAGGTCTTTAATTTGCTGGCTTAAAGAGGGCTGGGCGGTATAAAGCTTTAGTGCAGCCTTACTGAAGTTAAGTTCTTCTGCAACGGTGATAAAATAGCGTAGGTGTCGTAATTCCATATAACTCGTCCAAAAGAGTAATCCAAAAAATGTCTTACTATATTTTTGTAGCAGTATAATCTATAAACAACTATGAGGTGAAGATTATTCTGCCATTTAGAAAATAAATGATCTTGCATTTTCTATTAGTGTTTAAATATATAAAGCACAGTTTTAAATAATCCATAAAATATCTTAATTGAAACAAAAAAAATATTTCACCAAAACTGGCTAAAAATCCATTATCGCTGAAAAGTTGAGTCTATTTACTTTGTGCCGTTACTGGTCACAGGAGAGCTTTTCATGAGTGGAAAAATTGATGTGCGCGAAATCGACGCTTTAGTCGATGCACAAAATGGACGTATCTCGCCGTCGATCTATACAGATCCAGATCTATACGAACTAGAACTTGAACGTGTGTTCGGTCGTACCTGGTTGTTCCTTTGCCATGAAAGCCAGATTCCTAAGGCTGGTGACTTCTTCAATACCTACATGGGCGAAGATCCAATTATTGTGGCACGTCAAAAAGACGGTTCAATCAAAGCATTCTTAAACCAATGCCGTCACCGCTCTATGCGTGTGAGCTTCGCGGACTGTGGTAATACGCGTGCATTCACTTGCCCATACCACGGCTGGTCTTACGGTATTGATGGTTCTTTAAAAGACATCCCGCTTGAAGAGCGTGCTTTCCCGCAAGGCGCATGCAAAGAGCAATGGGGTCTGGTAGAAGTTAACCGTGTTAAATCTTATAAAGGCTTAATCTTCGGATGCTGGGATGAAACGACTCCAGATCTGGAAGAATACATGGGTGATATCGCTTGGTACCTCGATGGCGTATTAGACCGTCGTCCGGGTGGTACTGAAATCATCGGTGGTGTGCACAAATGGGAAATCGAGTGTAACTGGAAATTTGCAGCTGAACAGTTCGCATCTGACCAATATCACGCATTGTTCTCTCACGCATCTGCAATTCAGGTGTTGGGTGCAAAACCAGATGATGATTCAACCAAGAAATTAGGTGCTGCACAAACTGCCCGCCCAGTTTGGGAAACTGCCAAAGACGCGATCCAGTACGGTTCACGTGGTCACGGTTCAGGCTTCTTCTTCACAGAAAAACCAGACGCTAACGTATGGGTGGATGGCGAAGTGGCGAATTACTTCCGTGAAACTTACGAAGAAGTAAAAGAACGTCTTGGTGAAGTTCGTGCGCTGCGTCTTGCAGGTCATAACACCATGTTCCCAACATTGTCTTGGTTGAACGGTACTGCAACACTTCGCGTATGGCACCCACGTGGTCCTAACAAAACTGAAGTTTGGGCATTCTGTATTGCCGATGCTGAAGCTTCTCAAGAAGTGAAAGAAGCATTTGAACGTTCTGCAACTCGTGCCTTCGGTCCTGCTGGTTTCCTAGAGCAAGATGACTCTGAAAACTGGATCGAAATCCAAAAAGTTTTACGTGGTTATAAAGCGCGTAAGAACCAGTTGATTATGGAAATGGGTAAAGGCAACGAGAAAGTTCGTGAAGATGGTATCCCGGGTATCACCAACTATATTTTCTCTGAAACTGCAGCACGTGGCATGTATCGCCGCTGGGCAGATTTATTGATCCATGAAAAATGGGAAGACGTGGAAAAAGCAGCTGACGAATATGAGAAGGAGCTTATGAAATGAGTCAGATCAGTTTAGAACTTCAACATCAAATTAGTCAGTTCCTCTATCGTGAAGCAAAATTGCTTGACGACTGGAAATTCCGCGATTGGTTAGCTGTGCTGTCAGAAGATATTTCTTACACATTGCGTACCACACCAAACGCTCAAACACGTGACCGTCGTCGTTCGATCGAGCCACCTACAACTTGGGTATTTAACGATACTAAAGATTTGCTGGAACGCCGTGTTGCCCGTCTTGAGACAGGTATGGCATGGGCCGAAGAACCTCCTTCACGTACCACTCACATGGTGTCTAACATCATCGTTGAGGCAACGGAAGTTGAAGGCGAATACGACGTTTACGTGACTTACCTGTTGTACCGCACCCAGAAAGAAAAAGATGTCACCATCTACTGTGGTAAGCGTCACGACAAAATCCGTAAAGTCGATACTGAACAAGGCTTTGAGATCTTCAATCGTAAGATCACCCTTGATCAGGTGACTTATAACTCACATAACCTGAGCGTGTTCTTCTAATGAATAAGATTTTTGTTTGCCAAGTTGACGAATTAGACGAAGGCGAAGCATTGAAAGTGGATTGCGGCGTAAACGGTATCGAAGCGCTTGCAGTCTTCAACAATGGCGGTGAGTTCTTCGCAATGAACGACCGTTGTTCTCATGGTAATGCTTCTATGTCAGAAGGTTATCTTGAAGACGATGGTACTGTAGAGTGCCCACTTCATTCAGCACGTTTCTGTTTGAAAACTGGTCAAGCATTATGTTTACCAGCAACCGATCCAATCCAGACTTTCCCGGTGATTGTTGAAGATGGTCAGTTATTTGTAGAGATGGCAGGAGAGTAATCATGGGTTGGCTACAAGGCGAAGTTGCACTCATTACCGGTGGTGGTTCAGGCTTAGGCTGGGCACTGGTTGAACGTTTCCTGGAGGAAGGTGCACAAGTTGCAGTTCTTCAGCGTTCAAAAGCAAAAGTGGATGCATTAAATGAACACTTTGGCGGTAAAGTTCTTGCGATCGAAGGCGATGTAGCCAGCTATGAAGACAACGTCCGCGCTGTTAATGCGACCGTTGAGCATTTTGGTAAGCTCGATTGTTTCGTTGGAAATGCAGGTATCTGGGATCACTACGCAGATATCGTCAATACATCTGGTGAACAGCTGGAAAAAGCCTTTGATGAAATCATGGGCATTAATACCAAGTCACTCATCTTGGGTGCCAAGGCTGCACTGGATGCATTGATAGCTTCTGAAGGTTCTATCATATTTACTTTGTCTAACTCTGCACTGTACTCAGCAGGCGGAGGCCCTATTTACACTGCATCTAAGCATGCTGGTGTGGGCGTGATGAAAGAACTGGCTTATGAGCTTGCACCTAAAGTACGAGTGAACGCAGTTGCACCCTCAGGTATGAATGTAAATATCAAAGGTGCAGCATCTTTAGGCCAGGAAAACCTTGGCTTATTGGATGCCCGCGATCCTGAAAAAATTGGACGTGGTATGCCGCTTGGCTTCTTACCAGAACCTGAAGATATGACTGGTTCATATGTATTACTGGCTTCTCGTCAAAACAACCGCCCATTGACCGGCGTTTTAATTAACGCGGAATGTGGCTTAGGTATTCGTGGTTTACGTCAGCCACGTGCCGGCTTCTTTGATGAGATCTAATCAGCCTAAATCGTAATGGACTTACTCGGCAGCCTGATCAGGCTGCCTTCCGTTTAGGAGTCACTCATGGCCGTTAAACTCATTTGTGCATCGCACAGCCCGTTAATGGAATTCGCTTCACCGCAAGAAAAGCATAAAGAACAAGCCGTTCGTGAAGCTTTTGCCAAACTTGCCCAAGAAGTTGAAGACTACAATCCAACTTTAATCATTACTTTTGGTCCAGACCATTTCAATGGTTTCTTTTATGACCTGATGCCAAGCTTCTGCGTGGGTATTCGTGCCAAAGCAGCGGGGGACTGGGATTACGGTAAAGACAATGACCACATTAATGTGCCTGAAGAAACAGCCATTAATCTAGTGCGTCGTGTGTTGGATGAAGGTGTGGATGTTGCGTACTCATATCGTATGCAAGCCGATCATGGCGTGACTCAGCCATTGCATTTCTTGTGTGGCGGTCAGCTTGACCGTTACCCAACAATTCCAGTTTTCATCAATGGTGCAGCTGCGCCAATGCCAACCACCAAGCGTACCGTGGCGTTGGGTCGAGCAGTAGGTCAGTTCATCAAGTCATTGAACCTTGAAAACGAACGTGTACTGGTACTCGGTACTGGCGGTCTTTCCCATGATCCACCAACGCCGCAAATGGGCTCAGTGCCTCCAGAAGTGGAAGAATTCTTGATTTGTGGCCGTAACCCGTCTGAAGAATCACGTAATAACCGCCAGGCCAAAGTGATTTCAGTAGGTCAGCGTCTTGCTGCTGGCGATAAATCAGTCTCAGTGCCGCTCAACCCTGAGTGGGATCGCGCATTGCTGGAAACTTTTGCCAAAGCAGACTTTGCTGCAATTGAGGCAATGACCGAAGCTGAAATTCGTGTCGAGGGTGGTCGTGGCGGTCAGGAAGTTCGTTCCTGGATGGCTGCGTTTGCTGCATTACATGAAGTTGGTGAGTATGAAATGACAACTCACTGCTACGAAGATATTAGTGAGTGGATTGCGGGCTTCGGCATCGTATCTGCAGAATTGAAATAAGGATTGAACCCATGAGCCAAAATGCTATCGAAACCATCGTTATCGTCGGTGCTGGTCAAGCTGGTGCTAGCGCCATTTTAGAACTCCGTGCCAACAAATACGAAGGCAAAATCATTTTGGTGGGTGATGAAACACATCTGCCGTATGAACGTCCGCCTTTGTCTAAAGATGTGATCTTAAAGCCAGAGGAAACCAAAATCGAAATTCTGTCAGAACAAAAACTGGCAGATTTGGGTGTGGAAACCATTCGTGGCAATGGCGTGGTGAAAATCAACAGCGAAGCAAAAACCATTGAACTTAAAAATGGTGATGTGGTTGCTTATGACAAGTTGCTGCTTGCCACTGGCGGTGCAGCGCGCCGTTTACCCAACTTCGATGCTTTGGGTAAACACGTTTATACGCTACGTAACCTTGAAGATTCACAAGCACTGGTTCCTGTACTTCAAGCCGGTCGCCGTTTGATCTTGATCGGCGGTGGTGTAATCGGTTTGGAACTTGCATCATCAGCACGTTACAAAGACTGTCAAGTGACCGTAATCGAAATGGGTCCTATGGTGATGGGCCGTTGTTCACCACGTATCTTGAGTGAATTCCTGCTTGAGCAGCATCGTCAAAATGGTGTCGATGTGCGTCTTTCTACTCAGATTGCTAACTGCAAACTGGATGGCGAAGAAGTGGTTGTAACTCTTGAAGGTGGCGAAGAACTTCGTGCCGATGCGGTGGTTTACGGGATTGGTATTGTGCCGAATGCACAGCTTGCAGTAGATGCCGGTCTGGATGTTGATGTTGCCATCAAAGTTAATGAAAACTGCCAGACTTCAAATGCTGACATTTATGCAGCAGGTGACGTAGCCACTCAGCTTCGTGAAGATGGTCAATACCGTCGTGTTGAAACCTGGGAAAATGCCAACCTTCAGGCAGGTATCTTCGCGCGTCACGTGATGGGTGTAGAACATCCGAAAGCCAATCCGGCCTGGTTCTGGACTGATCAGCTCAATATCAACTTCCAGTTTGTGGGTGATATGGCGGCAGCTGAATGGGTGATCCGTGGTGAAATGGATGCAGCTAAAGGCGCAGACAATTCATTCGTGATGTACGGTGTGACCGACGGTCAAATTGTTGCCGGCATTACCGTGAATGCCGCGAAAGAAATGCGTCATTTGAAAAAAATGATCAGCAAAAACACCACTTTTGAAGCAGAAAAACATCTTGATTTAAGCCTGGATTTACGCAAAGTTGCTTAAGTTTTATTGAGATATTTTTGGACAGACCTATGCTTTGCATAGGTCTGTTTTTTATGCGCTATATCTGATGAATTTATCGAAAATTAAACTTTTATCTCAGCGCTGATCCGCTGTACGCTAGTTCCGAAGTTGCTGATTCAGGACTTCTTGGCCTCGTTCAGGAGACTTATGAGTTCTTCATCATCACTGCCGGTCACGGCAAGTATTTACGTCTTATTGGTACTGATCTGGGCCACTACGCCACTGGCGATTGTCTGGAGTGTGCAGGAAGTGCACCCGATGTGGGTGCTGATTATCCGGTATTTTGGCGCTTCAATCATTGCCTTATTCCTTTTAAAGCTTATGCGTGATCCGCTGCCTTTTGATCAGACTTCGTTAAAAAGTTATGTGGCGGGAAGTTTGAACCTGATCGGTGCGCAGCTTTTTATTTACCTTGCCGCGAACTATTTAACTTCAGGTTTAATGGCGCTGATCTTCGGTTTTTCACCGCTGATCGCCGGTCTGATCGGGCATGTGATTTTAAAAACCCAAAGACTGATCTGGCTACAATGGCTGGGTATGGCGATTGCGGTTTCAGGTTTGACCTTCGTCTTTGCCGATTCTGCCGACAGTAAAATCAATCCGATTGGTGTGGTCTTGATGCTGATCAGTATGGTGTCTTATATCAGCTCGATTTTCTGGGTCAAACAGATCAATGCGCCTTTGAGTCCGATGTCTCAGGCTACCGGTTCACTTCTGGTATCGGCAGCCGGTTCACTGCTCCTGATTCCATTTATCTGGCAGCATATGCCGACCCGTCTTCCAGGCACCGAGGCCATGATTGGTTTTGTCTTTACCATGATCATGTCCTCTATTGTAGCCATGCTGTGCTACTTCTGGCTGATTCGTCGTTTGGCCGCTTCTACTGTATCGCTCAGTAACGTGATGACGCCGATTATTGCTTTGATACTCGGAGCAACCTTAAATCATGAGCATATCAGCCCAAATGCCTTTGCCGGTATTGTGGTGGTGATGTTCGGGATTGTGCTGTATTTCTGGAAAGAGTGGCGTGAACAGTATTTTTCTAAACTGCGTTAATACAACGGGGCAGATAAAACTGAAAAAGAAAGCTTCGGCCCACTACTGCCCCATAGTTGAAGTACATGTATTAGATTCGCGAGTGTGGCAGGGATGCCACACATTCCCCATCACGACAGGATGTCGTATGCTGGTTCAGTATTAAAATATAATCCAAATTATGGGACAGCAGTGGCTTCTGCTTCTTTTTGATTAGGTTGGCATCTGTGTAAATCGCGAAAAATGCATCACATTTCACGGTAGGGTTTCATCTGCAACATCTATCTGGGGGTTGGCGAAATAATCAACAGTTACGCTAAAAACAACAAAAGAATAAACCACGACAGCAATCACATTGAGTACTATGCAAAGAGCTATAAAAATCAAATAGATCTATTTGATAACAATAACGCTTAGCAAAAAATGTTTAGGACAAATTTGAATGTCTGATTCGAACAAGATTGTGGTTTATGCGGCACTGGCAGGTAATCTTGCAATTGCTTTGGTCAAGTTTGTCGCGGCATATATCACCAACAGTTCAGCCATGCTCAGTGAGGCCATTCACTCGGTGGTAGACACACTGAACGAAATTTTGCTGCTCTATGGCATGAAAAAATCCCAGCAGCCGGCAAACTACAAGCATCCTTTTGGTTATGGCCGTGAACTGTATTTTTGGGCCTTTATTGTGGCACTGATGGTGTTTGCACTGGGTGCCATTGTGTCTATTTATCAGGGCATACAACACGTATTACATCCCGAAGAAATGCTGAATCCCACCATCAATTATATTGTTTTAGGGATTGCGATTGTATGTGAAGGCACCTCATGGTTTGTGGCCTTGAAAGCGTTCCGTAAGGTGAAAGGCAAGCAAGGCTATTTCGAGGCGTTTCGACGCAGTAAGGATCCCACCACCTTTACCGTATTATTTGAAGATACCGCTGCTTTATGCGGGCTGTTGATTGCCTTGATCGGCATTTATTTGGCGCATGCCTTGAATATTCCTGAACTGGATGGCGTGGCTTCGATCCTGATTGGTATAGTATTGGCGGTTTCTGCTATCTTACTGGCCCGCGAAACCAAGGGCTTATTGCTGGGTGAAACGGCCGATCCAAAACTGCGTAATGACATTTTGCTGATTGCGCAGCAAGATGAGGCGGTACAGTCGGCCAATGGCGTGTTGACTGAACAGATGGGGGCACATCAAGTACTGGCTTCCTTAAGTCTGGAATTTGAAGATAACTTGAGTTCGGATGATATTGAGGCTTGCGTCAACAGAATTGAAGCGAAAATTAAACAGATTCATCCGGAAATTGTGGCATTGTTTATCAAACCGCAAACCAAACAGGTGTGGTTGGAACGTATGCAAGGACGTTTGGAATAAAACGTGATATATATGGCATGGCATTCAGAATATCGGATTCTGGATGTTGCGGTCACACTAAGAAATTAAATGTACATGAAGCAAAAGCCTGAGCAATTACACTTTCAACTCCCGACCAAAGCATGCTGGTCACATACCTGGCGTCAGCCTTCATTTCAGTTTATGTATTCGAATCACCATAATGGTGAGCGATTCGTCAATGCCTTACCCCGGCCAGCAGGGCGTGGTCGCGCCGACTTGATAAAATGGCTGTTAACCCGCAAGTCATCCACATGGAATGTCGATAGCGCTAAGGAACATGCCGAATTCCATGCGAACAAACGTGCCATTCCCCAGAATCGTCCTCAGGCAAATATGGATGATTGGCAAGTGTGGTTTGTCGGACATGCCACGGTGCTGTTGCAGATCGGGCCATATAATTTATTAACCGATCCGGTCTGGGGTGAACATGCCGGCCCTGCGCAAGGCAAAGGTTCGAAACGGGTTATTCCTGCGGGCATTGCCCTGGAAGAATTGCCGACCATTCATGCCGTGCTGCTCAGTCACAATCATTATGACCATATGGACTTGGCCAGCTTGCAGTGGCTACATGATAAATTTGCCATGCCGATTTATACTGGACTGGGTAACTCCTGGTATTTGCCTAAAAATTTCCATGTGCTGGAAATGGACTGGTGGCAATCGTCTTTATTGCATGAGTTAAAAATTATCTATACCCCGGCGCAGCATTTTTCCGGTCGTGGCTTGCGCGATCATAGCCGGGCACTCTGGGGCGGATTTTCGGTGCTGACTGGAAAAGATCACTGTTTTTTTGCCGGAGATACCGGCTATTCACCGCATTTTAAAGAAATTCACAGCCGTTTGGGCGCACCACGTGTAGCCCTGTTGCCGATTGGTGCCTATGAACCGCGCGAGCTGATGGGTTATATGCACATGAACCCGCAAGAGGCTTTTCAGGCGCATCAGGATTTACATTGCAAATGTTCGCTGGCCATTCATTACCGAACCTTTCAACTGACCGATGAAAGTCGGGAACAGCCGGAAATCGACTTAAAGATCGCGATGAAAAACACTTCTAAACTGATGACACCTTTTATCTGTATACGGGAAGGGCGGCGTCTGGTGGTTTGATGTTGTGCAAGATGTTTATTTCTTAAGATGACGCTTGGCTCAGCTTTAACAGTTGAATGGCAAGCATTGAAAGGGAAATCATCGCCATATTCATCACGACCGGGTTAAATGCAGTGGTGAGTTGTAAGGGATTCGTGAGCATAATCAGCAGTAATAGCCCACTTAAGCCTAAAATATTAAGCTGATGGATTAAAATGGCTCTTGGCCAAATCACAAAAGTACAGCCAAACATCATTTCAATCATGCCCGATAGCGCAACACAGATTTTTGCCAGAGCTAGTTCTAGGCCCATGCTCTGCCAAATTGCAATTTCCGCAGTCGATTGAAAGAGTATTTTGGGTATTAATCCCTGATAAATCCAAAGTACCGCAAGCGTGATCTGAATAAGCCGAAGCGGTTTTTCCAATAGAGGCTGATGATTCACGAATGGCAGGTTCCAGAAAATACGGTCTGTTCTCAGCAGTAGCGATCATGCTTGATCAACATGATGTGAGGTATTCTTGCTTGTTATGGCCTCAATATAGCACATTATTTTTAATCAGAAATATTGTTCAAAATCTCAAATCCTGATTGTCTTTATCACCAATTGATAATGCAGTTCTAAAAATTTGACCTCTTGTTGTGAAGGTTGATAAATCCTGTTTTAGAATAGGCTTTTTCGATTGTTTTCATTCATATAACTTGCTTTCTATTGTCATAAAAAACAGCTATTTTGATGATGAGTTAGAAATTTTTAACGGTTCATGACAATCGTCATTTTATGATTAATTTGGAGCTCAGATATGAATAAGGATATGCAAAATACAGCCAAATGCCCGTTCCACCAAGAGGGTGGCAATACCAATGCCGCCAGCTCAAATATGGCTTGGTGGCCCAACGCTCTAAATCTTGACATTCTTTCTCAACACGATAAAAAAACCAATCCGATGGACCCGGATTTTGATTATGCTAAGGCATTCAATTCACTGGATTTAGAAGCAGTGAAACAAGATTTACGCGAACTGATTAACAGCAGCCAGGACTGGTGGCCATCGGACTACGGCAGCTACATTGGCATGTTTGTGCGTACTGCCTGGCACTTGGCCGGTTCTTACCGCAAACAGGACGGTCGCGGCGGTGCCAATACCGGTAACCAGCGTTTTGCACCATTGAACAGCTGGCCAGATAACGTCAACACCGATAAAGGCCGTCGTCTGCTTTGGCCGATTAAACGTAAATATGGCAATAAAATCTCTTGGGGCGATCTGATCATCCTGGCCGGTACAGTGGCGTATGAAGAAGCCGGTCTGAAAACGTTTGGTTTCGGTGGCGGTCGTCAAGACATCTGGCACCCTGAAAAAGACATCAATTGGGGTTCTGAAAAAAAATGGCTGGATGCCACCAAAAACCGTTATGAAAATGACCAGGATCGTAAGTCATTAGACAATTCGCTTGCTGCTGTGCAGATGGGTTTGATTTACGTGAACCCTGAAGGTGTGGATGGTGTACAGGATCCGCTGCGTACTGCACAGGATATGCGTGTGACCTTCGACCGCATGGGCATGAATGACGAAGAAACCGTTGCCTTGACTGCAGGTGGTCACACCATTGGTAAAGCACACGGTAACGGCAAAGCTGAATTGCTGGGTAAAGATGTTGAAGGTGCAGATGTCGAATTCCAGGGCCTAGGCTGGCATAACCCTGAAGGTACCGGTAACGGTGCCAATACCATGGTCAGTGGCCTGGAAGGGGCTTGGACTACCCATCCAACCAAATGGGACAATGAATTCTTCTATTTATTGTTCACCTATGAGTGGGAAAAAACCATCAGCCCGGCAGGCGCGAAACAATGGGAACCGATCAACATCAAAGAGGAAGATAAACCTGTTGATGCACACAACCCGAATGTGCGCCGTAACCCGATGATGACCGATGCCGATATGGCGCTGAAAATAGACCCTGAATACCGCAAAATTGCAGAGCGTTTCTACAAAGACCCAGCTTATTTTGCTGAAGTGTTTGCGCGTGCATGGTACAAGCTGACTCACCGTGACATGGGGCCAAAATCGCGTTATTTAGGTGCCGATGTTCCTGCTGAAGATTTAATCTGGCAAGACCCGATTCCATCGGTGAATTACGTGTTGTCTGAAGCAGAAGTTGAAGAACTCAAAGCGAAATTGCTGAACAGCGGTTTAAGCACAGCCGAGTTAATCAACACCGCTTGGGACAGCGCGCGTACTTTCCGTGGTTCGGACTATCGTGGCGGTGCGAACGGTGCACGTATCCGCTTGGCGCCGCAAAAAGACTGGGTGGGCAACGAACCTGAACGTCTGGCGAAAGTATTGGCGAAACTTGAAGAAATTCAGGCTGGTCTTGAGAAGAAAGTCAGCATTGCCGACCTGATCGTATTGGGCGGTACGGCTGCGGTGGAACAAGCGGCTCAGGCTGCAGGTGTGGAGATTAAAGTTCCATTCACGCCGGGACGAGGGGACGCCACCCAAGAGCAGACCGATGTCTATTCATTTGAAGACTTGTTGCCAAAACACGACGGTTTCCGTAACTGGCTAAAAGAAGACTACACTGCTCAACCTGAAGAATTGCTGTTAGACCGTGCTCAGTTACTGGGTTTAACTGCACCGGAAATGACGGTACTGGTCGGTGGTATGCGTGTACTGGGTACCAACTACGCGGGTGCGAAAGAAGGCGTGTTTACAGACCGTGAAGGCGTGTTAAGCAATGACTTCTTTGTGAACCTGACTGACATGGCGTACAACTGGAAACCGGTCGGCAAAAACCATTATGAGATTGTAGACCGTGCAACGGGTACAGCGAAATGGACTGCAACACGTGTGGACCTGGTGTTCGGTTCGAACTCGATTCTACGCTCTTATGCAGAAGTGTATGCGCAAGATGACAACAAAGAAAAATTCGTGAAGGACTTTGTTGCCGCCTGGACCAAAGTGATGAATGCAGACCGTTTTGATGTGAAGAAATAATTTGCATTGAGATGTAAAAAACCGCCTTGAGGGGCGGTTTTTATGTGAAACAAGGATATCTCATGTAAAAGCTGAATCTTACACACTTAGCTTTTTTATAGATTATAAGATATTGAAATTATTTGACTTATTTATTGAATTTCGTATAACGTGTATTATGTTAATTTTAGAAATTCTTTAAAATTAGTAAATATTAACTGATATTATTTAAGGCTTTATAAGCTTCACTTATTAATGGCTTAAATGCTTTTTCTAACCTTTCTATATTTTGCAAATGCCACTTAAAATGTTGTTCCCAAGATTTATTATCATATCCATCTACTAGTATTGATAATTGAATACGTGATGACTTTTTATCATCTAAACGCAACCACTCCAGAGGTTGTCCAAATACTTCTTCAATTTGCTGTTTATGCTGGCTAAAAAAATCGAATAGTAGTTTGTTCTCTTCTGCATTTGAACGCCCCATAGCAAATTCAACTCTTAGCTCTTTTTGTAAAAAAATTAGGGTATATGCACATCCTGAGATACCAGAACCAGTATTAAGCCAATGATCACTTTTTGGACTTATATTGTTATATAAACGATTATTAAATTTTGAAAAATATTCTAATAACTGTTCCCAGTATTGATATCTAATATCAGTTCTATCAGTGCGTTTAATCTTAACTGAAACTTCCGCAGCATCTTTCCTGTTTAAACGCACCATATATTCAGAAGCTTCTGGAACAGGAATAATTTGTTGGATTTGAACTAGAAGTTGTCCATTTAATATATATGGGGAAACTTTGACACATTTGACCTCAATACCGCGCTCAATTAACCATAATGCTGTACTAGTAACTTCTCGTCTAAATTCGCCTGCTACTAAAATTATATGCTGGCTATTTCCTAAATTAAGTGTAGGTATTTCCGTATCTAATTCTTGATTTTCTTCAAGGAACCTTTGAATAAGTGACTTTACTGTATGCTTGATTTGATCTAAATCATATGCATTATCATCGAGTTCGAGATATCTAGGTTTGTATTTAAGTAGATACTGTTCAAAAACATTTTCAATATCTTCTACAGTGAAAGTAGCCACATAAGAAGCATATTTGATAGCTTGCCAAACTGCATCACGTCCACTTTCATCTCGTTTATTCTCAATAAGAACTAATCTACCTTGGGTATCTAATGCTAATAAATCTAAACGTTCCCCTGTCCCATCAAAGCCCGAAAATTCTTTTTGAATAATTAGAAGCTCTTCACCTAAAGCTTTAGGATGACTAACTAGCCATTCTTGTAAATCATAACGTTCTGTCAGTTGTTGTTCACTCAGTTTTGTTCCACCAAGTGGCATTAATACTTTCTTATCAGTATCTACAGTAAATAAACTCATATCGCTTCCAAATGTATATGCTTTAAAGCTATTAGGGTCAGCCTAAGCACTTTTTCAATTTAAGATGATACAAGCATGCATCTATATATTATGCAAAGCATAATTAGATTATTTCTAATAAATTTAGAATCGTAAAATCCCCCCTATTTAACATAATGGTGGTTATACGAAGTGCACTTGCATATTAATTTAAATATCAATTACTTAAAAAATACACCCCCAATGCAAATATGCGTAAAAAGCCGGCTTTGAAACAAGTCGGTTTTTTTATGAGCGGCTTTGATATGTTTTGCCAATCAAAAAAGGACATTTTTATTAAAAATTAAGTTGACCAAAGTTTGAAAAATATCCTCCTCTAAAACCTCCCACTCCACAAATTCAGGCTTTACCAACAACGTCTGCGACACAAAGCCATAACAGACCCGTTGTACATTTAAACTCATCCGCGTGAGCTGTTCAGCATCCTGAATAAAAGGCGCGAGAATACTTTGCCACATCTGCACCATCATCTCATAACTTTTACGGTAACTCTCAATATTCGAAATCTGCCGTTCCAGCAAAAAAGTCTGCGCCCATAAGAACTGCTGCGCCTGAATCTGCTCAAGTTGATAATGAATCACCTGCTTTAAATAATCTTCCAAACTTAAATTTGTGGATAACTTGAGCAGGCTTTGTGCATAAGTCTTTAAGTCCTCGGCATTGTTTTTTACATGCCGGTGAATGGTCAGCGCAATCAAATCTTCCTTTTTAGAAAAATATTCATAGAACGTACCTAGGCCCACACCGGCCAAATCGGTAATCTCCCGAATGGTAATGTCATGTGCAGCACGCTCATGCAAAAGCCGAACAAAACTGTCCTGCAAGGCTTCCTGAGTCAGCTTGGCTCTTGACTGGCGTGGCTTACGCCGTACCTGTATCTGTGGATTTTTCATAAAAAGTTTGACCCAACAAAGCCGAACATCCCGTGGCTATTTTTTCTCTATACTGGAATGAAAAGCCCAGAACAACAAGCAGGAAATATAGACGATGAATACATCGAATCAGACATGGATGACCCATCAAATCAGCAACCAGTTTGATGAACTGCAAGATTACAATTTATTTTCATCAGATACGGTTTTACATGAAATATTGAAGCGTTATGGCAGCCATGACCAAGCAACCTTGTGTGATATGGGGAAAGTTGTCGGTTCATCTGAATATTATCAATATGCCGATTTAGCCAATAAGCACACGCCCATTCTGCATGCCTTCGATGCCCGTGGCCGCCGTAAAGATTACATTGAGTTTCATCCTGCCTGGCACAAATGGATGGAGCTAAATCGCAAGTTCGATAGCCATGCCCATCCATTTAATCATGCGGCATCTTCCTCCAAATGGGTGGAATGGGCAGCGCGTTTTTACTTAAGCGGACAGGTCGAATGCGGCAGTCTGTGTCCAACCTCAATGACTTTGGGCAGCATTCCCTTAATCCAACGGGAACCTGAACTGTGGGCCAAAATTGGCGAAAAATTATTATCTACCGAATACGATGAACGTGACCTGCCGATTGCTCAAAAGAAATCGATCTGGCTGGGGATGGGCATGACCGAAAAGCAGGGTGGTTCCGATGTGCGTGCCAATGAAACCCTGGCTGTTCCTGTCGCTGAATCAGGCCGTGGCCAGGCCTATTTGCTGACCGGGCATAAATGGTTTTTCTCGGCACCGATGTGTGATGCACATTTGGTCGTGGCCAAAACCGAACAGGACGGCTTGGCCTGCTTCTTTGTTCCGCGCTGGTTAGAGGATGGCACCAAGAACCATATTCATGTGCAGCGCCTCAAAGAAAAAGTCGGCAACCGCAGCAACTCCAGTTCCGAAGTGGAGTTTAAAGAGGCATGGGGCATCATGATCGGTGAAGCAGGACGTGGTATCCCAACCATTATTGAAATGGCCAATTATACCCGTCTGACCTGTTCTGTGGGCAGTACCGCCATGCTGCGTCAGGCTTTGGTGCAATGCCTTGCCTATACCCGTCAGCGCAAAGCTTTTGGCAAACATTTAGCCGAACAGCCGTTGATGCAAGCAGTACTCGCGGATTTAGCCCTGGAAACCGAAGCCGCGATGCACTTAAGTTTTCATTTGGCACATTGTTATGAATCGGATGATGCTCTGTCCGTGGCGTGGAAAAGAATCATGACACCAGCCTCCAAATTCTGGATCTGCAAGCGTGCAGTCGAATTGACTGGCGAGATGATGGAAGTGTTTGGCGGTAATGGCTATGTCGATAACGGCATCATGGCGCGTATTTTTAAAGAAGCCCCGGTCAATACCATTTGGGAGGGTTCGGGCAATGTGATGTGCCTGGATGTGCTGCGCGCCATTGGTCGTGAACCTGAATTGATTGAAGTGCTGTTTAAAGATTTGGCATCGACTGCATTAGAAGATGAAACGTTGAAAAATGAATTACAAAGCCTGTTTAAATTGTTGCAGCAATCTGCTGATGAATTGCAGTTTATGGGGCGCAGCCTGGTCAGCCGTCTGGTGATTTTGGCGCAAGCAGTTTTATTAAAACGTTATGCACCGGACTACGTGGCCGCTGCTTTTATTGAAACGCGTTATAGCGAATTTCATGGCCGTGTGGTGGGTATGATTGCAGCGAAGCAGGTGGATGTAGAACGGGTGTTGGAAAGGGCTTTGACTGAACAGAAATAATTTCACAATGAAGGCGCCTTTTCTTACGACATATATGGCTCAGGGAGAAGGCGGGGGAAGAGGGCTGGGATAATGCCAATATAATTTTAAAAGTACCTCTCCCTTCACCTGAATTTTACTTTGGTTGACACTTACACAAAAATAATCCTGAAACTGCAAAATTTATATTTATTTAAGAAAACTTATCTAACATATCATTGATAAATTTTTGATTTTCAGTACCTATATGTATCAAAAAATTAAACAATGGGCTAAAAGCATTAAAAAAGATGTGGTGGTCGTTTGGCTGGTGGCTAAAGATCAGCGAACGCCTGTCTGGATCAAAATATTGGCGCTGATTGTTGCGGCATATGCTTTATCACCCATTGATTTGATTCCAGATTTTATTCCAGTACTGGGATATCTGGATGACATTATTATTGTGCCCTTAGGTCTGTTATTAGTGATTCGGCTTACGCCTAAAGAAATTATAGAAGATTGCAGAAACCGTGCCTCACTATTAGCGGAGCGACCTGTAAACCGTTGGGCAGCAGGCGTGATTATTTTAATCTGGCTGCTGTTTCTGGGCTATTTGGCCCTGCATTTTTTGAATATGCAGAAATTGTAATAATTGATTTGTATAAAGACTTTAAATCTGAATTTAAGTTAATGAAATAAATAGGTTTTATTTAGGTTGAATTGATCTTTTACCCGAAATGTATCTGATCAGAAAAATCGCTTGAATTCTGTACAAAAAGGCGTATTATCACCATCCCATCGATAAGATGGCGAACATCAAACAGGTGAAAAAACATGGCAAAGAAAAAGCAAATGCCAGAGGTTGTGATTAACAACTTTGTGGCAAAACACATGCATGAGGTCAACAAAAGCCAGGTATTTGTAGACCGCAAGAAAAATGCAAAACGTGGCTATGACAAGCACAAAAAAGGGAGATACTCAAATGACTATCTCCCTTTTTTATTTCTGCTGTTTTGCTTTGATTTAAGCCTTTAAGCACCCACGATACGGGTTGCAGATTTCACCATATCCCCCAGACCATGGGTCTTGAAGTAATACTCCATCCAGCTCTTAATGATCAGCGGATTGCTCATTTTCAATACTCGTTCCAGCTGTTCTTGTGCATCGCTCATCGGTACATGGCAAATGGTTTTACGCACGCGCAGAATATTACTGGAACTCATTGACAGCGTATTAAAGCCCATCGCCATCAGCAGCACAGCCGCCAAGGGATCTCCGGCCATTTCTCCACAAATACTGACCGGTTTATCGTATTTATGACATTCGATCACCAAGCGTGACAACGCCCGTAATACGGCAGGGTGGAAGTGGGAATAGACGTTGGCAACCCGTGGATTGTTACGGTCTACCGCCAGTAAATACTGGGTCAAGTCATTGGAACCGACCGAGAAAAAATCCACCAGTTCAGAAAATTCTTCAATCTGTAACAGCACACTTGGGACTTCAACCATAATGCCAATTTTGGGCTTGGTAATTTTGACCTGTTCCTCTTCTTGCACCACTTGCCAGTCCCGATCCAGCAGATATAAGGCCTCTTCCACTTCGCTGACACTGGTCACCATTGGCAGCAAGATGTGCAGGTTATTCAGACCAATACTGGCTTTGAGCATGGCGCGAATCTGGGCAGAGAAAATTTCAGGATGATCCAGGGTAAAACGGATACCGCGCCAGCCCAGCGCCGAGTTTTCTTCTTCAATCGAGAAATAGGGCAGGTCTTTGTCCGCACCAATGTCGAGGGTTCGCATCACCACCGGTTTATTGGCGAAGTGGCTCAATTGCTGGCGATAAATCGCACGCTGTTCTTCTTCACCCGGGAAGCGGTCACGCAGCATAAACGGAATTTCGGAGCGGTATAGACCTACACCTTTGGCACCGCGCTGTACCCCGCGTACCACATCAATCATTAAGCCGGTATTCACATACAATTTGACCGCAACACCATCAGGGGTGATGGCATCCTTGGTTTCGTACTGTTTTAAATCCTTGGCAATCTGTTCTTCTTCTTTTTGAATTTCTTTATAGCGGCTACGCAAACGACGTGGCGGATTAATAAACACCCGACCCTGATGGGCATCGACAATCATTTCGACATCATCCAGGGTATTGATCGGCATTTCGGTTACACCAACCACAGTTGGAATACCCAAGGCACGTGCCACAATCACCATATGTGAATTCATGGCGCCTTCAGTGGTGACAATGGCGGCAATTTTATCTACCGGTAATTCCACCAGTGCCGCAGTCGAAATTTCTTCCCCAATCAGGATGCTTTCATCGGTCAGTTCACGATGGCTGGCGTCTGCTTCCTGCAAGAATGCCAAAATACGGCGCCCCAGATCTTTCAGATCAGAAACACGTTCGCGTAAATAGTCATCTTCCATTTGTGCAAACAGGGCAATATGACTGTCGATGACATTACGCACTGCACCTTGCGCCCAGTTACCATCACGAATTTCCGCCTTGATTTCAGCAGGCAGCGCATTTTCATCCAGCATGCGCAAGAACACGCTAAACAGTGCCCGCTCTTCTGCCATTAAGGCATCTTGCATTTTCTCATCCAGCGACAGGATTTCCTGGCGTACTGCATTTAAGGCATTATCCAGCAGTTGCAGTTCTTCACTGATATCGTCGGCTTCACGATCCGGTACTGCAGCCAGATCGGCAGGTGGATAGAGAATCACTGCACGGCCTAGGGCAATACCACCCGAACCCGAAATCCCCTGAAAAGTTTTATAAGCCGGCAAGGTGCTGGGCTTGCGGAACACATCAATATTGCCTACCGCATGTGCATGGGCAATTACACCGGAAAGTTGCGCACACAGGGTGACCAGAAAGGATTCAGCTGCTTCGCTAAAATCTTGGGATTCTTTATTTTGAACGACTAAAACGCCCATGACCTTACGGCGATACATCACCGGAACACCGAGGAAGGAATTATAAATTTCTTCACCGGTTTCTGGCAGGTACATAAAGCGTTCGTGCTTAGGTGCATTGTCCAGATTGACAATTTCTTCGCGTTGTCCAACCAGTCCTACCAGGCCCTCGCTAGTGTGCAAAGAAACATGTCCCACAGCTTCAGGATTCAATCCTTTAGAAGCCATGAGCAGATAACGCTGGTTACGCTCATCCAGCAGATAGATTGAGCAGACATCTACATGCATGGCTTCGGCCACCTGATTGACCATGATGTCGAGTGACTCGTGCAAACTGGTGGACGCATTGATTTCTTGCACAATGCGTCTTAAGGTATCCAGTTGCATATTCGACATAAAATCTGCTCCAAAAAAGATTTAAAACTATTTTTATTTATAACAACATGTCACTAAAAAATCTGCATTTTCATACGATTTTTTAAGTTTAGATGGAAGGTAACTGGTTACACAGTTCCACCATCGCTTTACGGTATACATCGCGTTTAAAATTCACGACCTGTCCTAATGGATACCAGTAACTTACCCATTGCCACTGGTCAAACTCGGGTGGGTCAGACAAATCCAGCTGAATATTACGGGCTGGAGCCGTCAGTTTGAGTAAAAACCACTTTTGTTTTTGACCAATACACACCGGATCTGAATCCGAGCGTATATACCGTTGCGGCAAACGATAACGCAGCCAACCTTTTGTTTGCGCTATAACTTGTACATGTTCGGGCAATAAGCCAACTTCTTCTCTCAGCTCACGGTAAAGTGCCTGTTCGGGGGATTCTCCATACTGGATACCTCCTTGTGGAAATTGCCAAGCATTGTGTCCAATGCGTTTTGCCCATAAAACTTGTCCAATGTCGTTTGCCAAAATGATCCCGACATTCGGTCGGAAACCTTCTGAGTCGATCATTTGGCTACCTAAATCTTCTGTAATGTATGACTTTTTGTTCGGGGATTGTTATTTCTATATCCATCTCGAAAAAAAGCACAGCTTAAATGTTAAAAATTGCTATGATCTTAACGAATTTCTATCGACTAGCGGAGATAGATTTACAATTTTTTTCTTAAATTGCAGTTTTTACGAGTATTTTCATGAAATTGGCTTTATTTGACCTCGACCACACCCTCCTCAATACCGATTCAGATTATTCATGGGGTGAGTTTTTAGTAACCGAGGGTTTAGTCGATCCAATCCGACATCGTCAGATGAATGACAAGTTTTATGAAGACTATAAAGCAGGGCAACTTGACCCGATTGCCTATAACGAATTCGTCTTTGAATTTTTAACCCAGCACGACAATGATTATCTGACCGAATTACATGAATTGTTCATGAAAAAAGTGATTCGTCCACAAATGCGTCCAGCAGGTTTTGCTGCAATTCAAAAACACAAAGATGCAGGGCATGAACTGGTCGGTATTACCGCGACTTCTGATTTTATTACTGCACCGATTTTTCATGAGTTTGGCATTACTGAAATTATTGCCACCAATGCAGAAGTGATTGAGGGCAAATATACCGGTAAAGTCATCAATACCGCGTGTTACCAAAAAGGCAAGCTGATCCGTCTGGAACAATGGCTTGAAGGACGTAATGTGGAAGAATCCTGGGCTTATTCGGATTCAATCAATGACCGCTTCCTGTTGGAACATGCCGACCATGCCATTGTGGTCAATCCAGATGATCGTTTAGCCCTTTTAGCCAAAGAGCAAAACTGGGAAATTCAGGACTGGTCAATTTAGGCAATTTGTTTTGACGGAGGGGAGAGCTGTATGGAATATGGCTGTTCTCTCCGCTTTAAAAGTTAAAAATAAAAGATGGATTGCACCGAAATCCTTGCATGTTTGAAGATGGTTTCTACCGATCTGCTGAACCGGGTTAAATGTTTGATATCGACTAAGGGACGATAAAATAGTCCTTACTATCATTATGCAGTTACCGTATATTAGATATGAAGATGATGATCAGTACTGATAAAAAATTAAACTTTAGCTTGAAGAATGGGAGATCAAAATGAGCCAAACACGTCCAAGAATGACCAATCTTTTTGAGCAGTTAGGACTCGACTCTAGCGAAGAGGCGATTGCCCTGTTTATTGCTACGCATCAACTCAATGCTCAGACTAAAATTACTGAAGCGGAATATTGGACTGAAGCACAGCGCCAGTTCTTGGCAGAAAAAATCAAGTCGGATGGTTCATGGGCGATTATAGTCGACCAGCTGAATGAATCGCTGCATGAAGATTCAGTGATTCAATAAGGATCAAAGAGAAAAAAGCCAATCCACAGAATGAATACCAGTCAGTTAAGAAATTGACTGGTATTTTATTTTGAATTCACTATGTTTCTGATACGCGGAAACGTCATTCGCAACTGTTTGAGGCATGAGGTGCATTGCACTGCAAGATTAAAAAGTTACTGTTTCTGCGATAGATGTACTACTCGGTGGTAGTGGACGAGTTTTGCGAATGACAGATGCTTTTCTTGCGAAGCTTTGCTTCTCATTTGGGTAAACAAAAAAACAAATGAGCTCCAAATATTTGATTTAAAAAGATAAGACTCCGCTGTGAATAACTTAAAGCTAAGGCATTTATAGTAAAATCCCTTAACTGATCAGTATTGAATCAGTAGATTGTTTTTTTTGAGATAAAAATTTTATCTCACCCGTTTCCATAAGGTCACTTGGGACAGCGTATGTTGGTATTTACGCGCTGTTTCACGAATGACAAATTCGATATCCTGAGGTTCATCAAGCATTTCAAAATGCTCTTTTAGCAATTCCGTAATGCCTTCCAGCGTACTAAAGTTTTCCCCATTTTTTTTAAAGCCCCCGATCCATTCACTAGGTGCGGTATGTTCTTCTAGCCAGGTATAAGGGGAGGCCAGCATTAAAACTCCACCCATGGCTAAACGCTGATGAATAGAGGTTAAAAAATCTTTGGGATGATGCAGGCGGTCAATTAAATTTGCAGCCAGAATAAAATTGTAATCGCTAAAATGTGGCTTTAAATTGCAGGCATCGGCCTGGAAAAAGCCGACTCGGTCTGCATGAGCATCCAGACCCAATTCTTTTAAGTGACAGGCTTTATATTCGACCAGTTCACCTTCAATCGGCAGGGTATAACGTAGCGTTTCGCCTTGTGCCAACTGTACTGCCTGCTGAATAAAGCGCGCGGAAAAGTCCAGTCCTGTAACCTGATCAAAATAAGCTGCCAGTTCAAAGCTGGCCCGACCTGTGGCACAACCGATATCTAATGCCTGATGTGTAGCAAGATCTTTAAAATAGGGGCGTGCAATATTGATCAGGCTGTGGGCAAAATTGGGCACGTTAAAATATTCTGCGCCGTACTGAAATTCCAGATATTGCGAGATCATCTGGTCCGTTTCATACTGCGATTGAAACTGCTTCAGCGCTTGTGAGGCGGCAACATAGCGGAATCCGGCATGCTGAAAGAAATGCCTGCGGAAGGCATAACGTGCGCTGTGCAAAGCCTCATTGCCGGCAGAAATCCAGGAACCGCCTTTGATTAAATTATGTTGTCCGTCAAAGGTTGGGGTGCTGAAATCATCATAGATCGGATGCACCTGAAAATTCTCAAAAGGGTAAATTGAGGTTTCAGTCCATTGCCAGACATTGCCCTGAATATCAAAAAAATCGCCTTGCTGGAAATAATTCACCGGACAGCAACTGGTTCCGTATTTCAGTTCGATATTGGCATGATCCGGACAGGGCAGCTCAGGATCCAAACCTGCCACATCATAGAGCCGATACCACTCATCTTCTGTGGGCAAGCGAATGTTTTGACCAGTTTTCTCGGCTTTCCAGTGACAAAAAGCTTTGGCCTCCAGGTAATTCACTTCTACCGGCCAGTCCCAAGGCATGGAGATTTCTTCCAGCATAATACGCAGTGACCAGCCTTTAGGTATTTCTCGCCAAAAGCAGGGATGTGCTGCTTGAGAAAATTTCAGCCAGGCCTGTCCTTCTGCGGTCCAGTAGTGATCAGTTGCATAACCGCCATCTTCCACAAAGCTCAAGAATTCCTGATTGGAAACCAGATATTGTGAAGCCTCAAAAGCGGGAACATCCGCCTGATGCTGACCAAACTCATTGTCCCAGCCATAGAAGCTGTTGTCGAAAGTTTTGTTTAGACTGACCTGTCCTGCAGGAACAGTAATTAATGTATTTTTAGGGGCAATCCCGGTCATGACCTGGGCACGCCACTGTGGATGATTGTGTACATAGTCCAGCTGCTGCTGACGAATCAGTACCGATGAAGTTTCAAGATGAATCCGTTCATGTTCAATCCCCATGATGATGGACCACCACGGATGATTCCAGTTCAAAGGTAATGTCAGTGGTGCATGCTCAATCAGATTCAGCACCAGATTGCGTACCTGATGACGATAAGCCCGGACTTCTGCGATGCTCGGCCATTCATAATGCCGGTCATTCAGGTCATCCCAGCTCATTTCATCGACCCCGACAGCAAAAATACTTTCCAGCTGCGGGTTCAAGCGTTCGCCAATCAGTTTGCTCAGCAACAATTTATTGATAAAAAAAGTGGCGGTATGGCCAAAATAAAAAATTAGCGGATGACGTAAAGAGATGGGCTTGAGGTAATAGCCTTCCGGATTTTTCAGACAGTCAAACAGTAGCTCATAGCTGTCGAAAGTATTCAGGAAATAATCACGCAAGCTACGCCGTGCAGTGGCTTCATCGGCAAAGTTTAAATTGGGTGTAGGCAGCAGGGAAATTTTTGCACCTTGCCACACGCAGGAATTATGAGGATGGATTGCCGATTGGTCTTTTTTAGCTCGCGCAGATAATAAATCCCTCAACATGTGCTCACACTCCGTCGAATTCTTTTACACATTTAAAACATCATGTTTTATGTGTTTTATTTAAAAGTACTCGAAAGCTCGGCTACTGTGCTGAGGATTTAGGTAACAAAATGCTGCATCCGGAACGATGCAGCCTTTAAAGCAAATTTTAGCTAAGATGGGAGTTTTGCATCATCGCAACCAGTTCCTGTACGGCACGTGACTGGGTACGGCCAGGATGCCAGACCATGCCCAGTTGACGGTTCATTTGCAAATCAATATCCAGCATTTGCAGATCCTGATTCAGCAAAGTTTTCGGTAATACCGACCATCCCAAACCAATTGAAACCAGCATGCGGATGGATTCAAGCGGATTGTTGCTCATGGTGATTTTCGGTTTAACCCCTTGCTTTTCAAACTCTGCCAAAGTGATTTGCGTGGTATAGGTTTGCGAGGCTGGCAATAGGCTCGGATATTGAATCAAATCTTCCAGACACAAATGCTTTTTTTGCGCCAATGGATGAAAAGGTGCCACCACAAAGACCAGCGGATCATTCCAGATGGTCACATAACTCAGGCGTTCATCACCTTTCGGCGGGAGGGTTAAAAAGGCCAGCTCCAGGTCACCCGCCAATACCTGTTCATGCGCCTGTTCCGAGTCAACAAAATGCACATCTAAAGTGACTTCAGGAAACTTTTGCACATAATTGCGCAGGTGCTGTGGCAGGTGATGCAAACCAATATGGTGACTGGTGCCAATTTTCAGTTTGCCTTGCACCTGTTCCTGTTCGTGACTGAGGGTATGGTGAATATCGCCCAGTTCATTGAGCCAGTTTTTCACTTTCGGTAATAAGGAATGGGCAGCATGCGTCGCCTGAACGCCACGACCGGCAGACTCAAACAGTTTCACGCCAAAGTATTCTTCCAGGCTATGAATTCGTTTGGTCACAGCAGGCTGGGTAATAAACAATAAATCGGCAGCCATAGAAATAGAACCGGTTTCCATGACTTTAATGAATGCTTCAAAGGCAGCAAGATTCATAGGGAGATATCTGGTTATATTAAAGTTAAATAATTATAAAATATTTTTATACCAAAGGGGGTGTTTCATCTTAAAAAAGACCGTAAAAAATGTATACAGATGTGAACTAAAAAGGTAAAAATAAAAAATCACCCCATATGAATGGAGTGATTATAAAGCGGAAGCGGGCAAGCCATGATCTCTAGTTTGGGCCGATGCAGTGTTTAGATGACTATATTATTATTGCTATTCTGTCTTTGAGCTGGCTTGGCTTCCCAGATTTTTTCATGGAAGAAGAATGCGATTGCCTGAATCGTCGGCTCAAGCAAGCTGAGGGTTACTGCCATCCAGATACTTCCTGTGACGAAATAACCGACCAACATGGCAATCGTGATGTGCATAATGTAATAGCTAAAGGTTTTCTTAAACATACGTTGATTATTGTCTACAAATTTTTGAATATGAGCCATGGGTTGTTCCTCAATCTTTGCCTCGGGATATAGCTAAATGATAATCAGTCTTATTTAATTTGTGAAAACGAATATTTCTTAATTTTTAATCGGTTTTATGGATAATTAACTGATCAAACTTAACAATCAATAAACAACAGGGCAAAGGTATCGGACAGTGATACTTTTTTAGAGGATAAAAGGAATGGATATAAAACACATCAAATACCTGCTTGATATTTTCGAGGAAGCGGTCGAAAAGCGAAGTCAGGTTTATGAAATTGCCGATGATGAAGATGACGAAAATCAGGCTGCGGCGCAGTGCGGTGCAGCGAAAGCAGAACTCATCCGCGCGATTGAACAGCTGATCGAAGCCAAAGATAAATCGTCAGACTAAATCCAAAGTCAGTTACTCATTCACTCATTTCTTGAGTGATAAAGAACCCTGGATGGGTTGAGTTTCAACATCAGGAGATTGCGACTTGGTTTAAAAACTGAGAGATGAAATTTTGCCAAAATTCAGGGTTTTAATCAGGTTAAAATTAATTCCAAAAAGTTTTTAAACTAATAAAAATGATAAATTAGATTTATGTGAATACGTGGTTATAATCGAAGTTAACGAAAGCATTACCCAGTTCTATGGAGCGCGTCGACATGGCAGGCAATACCCAAAAAGCAAAGACTTTATATGATAAATTGTGGGATGACCATTTAGTAAAACAACGCGATGATGGCTCAGCCTTACTTTATATCGACCGTCATTTATTACATGAAGTAACTTCACCACAAGCTTTTGAGGGTTTGCAGCTTGCAGGTCGTAAACCTTGGCGTTTAAGTGCCAATGTAGCCACGCCAGACCATAACGTACCCACCTCAAAAACTGAGCGTGAACAGGGTATTGCCGGTATTGAAGATGAAACTTCGCGTATCCAGGTGCAAACCTTGGATGACAACTGTAAAACTTTCGATATTGTTGAATTTGACATTAATGATATTCGCCAAGGGATTGCACATGTGGTAGGGCCTGAGCAAGGTTTAACCTTACCGGGCATGACGGTCGTGTGTGGTGACTCGCATACCGCAACTCACGGTGCATTCGGTTGCTTGGCTCACGGGATTGGGACTTCAGAAGTTGAACACGTATTGGCAACCCAATGCCTGGTTCAAAAGAAAATGAAGAACATGTTGGTACGTGTTGACGGAAAATTGGGTCAAGGCGTGACTTCAAAAGATGTCGTGTTAGCAATCATTGGCAAAATTGGTACCGCGGGCGGTACAGGTCACGCGATCGAATTCGGTGGTCAAGTATTCCGTGACATGTCGATTGAAGGCCGTATGACCGTGTGTAACATGGCAATTGAAGCCGGTGCACGTGTCGGTATGGTGGCTGTGGATGACAAAACCATTGAATACGTGAAAGGCCGTAACTACGCACCGAAAGGTCAAGATTGGGATAAAGCAGTAGAGTACTGGAATACTTTGCACTCTGATGAAGGCGCACACTTTGACACTGTAGTGGTATTGCAAGGTGAAGAAATTGAACCGCAAGTGTCTTGGGGAACTTCTCCTGAAATGGTGATTCCTGTTTCTGAAGCGGTGCCGACTTTGGAACAGGCCAAAGATGACGTGCAACGTAATGACTGGACTCGTGCTTATCAATATATGGGTTTAAATGCTGGTCAGGCATTGGCGGACATCCAGTTAGACCGCGTATTTATCGGTTCTTGCACCAACTCGCGTATTGAAGATATTCGCGCTGCTGCTGAAGTGATTAAAGGCCGTAAAGTGGCATCTTCAATTAAACAGGCGATGGTGGTTCCGGGTTCTGGTTTGGTGAAACAGCAGGCTGAAGCTGAAGGCTTGGACAAAGTCTTTTTAGAAGCCGGTTTTGAATGGCGTGAACCGGGCTGCTCAATGTGTTTGGCGATGAATGCTGACAAATTGCAACCGGGCGAGCACTGTGCATCAACCTCTAACCGTAACTTCGAAGGTCGTCAGGGGAATGGCGGTCGTACTCACTTGGTGAGTCCAGCCATGGCAGCAGCTGCGGCCATTGCCGGTCATTTCGTTGACGTGCGTACTTTCTAATTTCGGCTAATAGGAGCAAATGACATGAAAAAATATACCGTTGAACAAGGTATCGTTGCACCATTAGACCGTGCCAATGTCGATACAGATTTAATTATTCCAAAACAGTTTTTGAAATCGATCAAACGTACCGGTTTTGGTGACAACTTATTTGATGAATTGCGTTATTTGGATGAAGGCTATCCAGGTCAGGACAATTCGGTTCGTCCGAAAAACCCTGACTTCATTTTGAACCAGCCACGTTATCAGGGTGCAACTGTATTGATTTCACGTGCCAACTTTGGTTGTGGTTCAAGCCGTGAGCATGCGCCATGGGCGTTGAACGAATATGGTTTCCGGACCGTAATTGCACCAAGCTATGCCGACATTTTTTTTAACAACAGCTTTAAAAACGGCATGTTGCCGGTGATTTTGTCTGAAGAAATTGTGGATCAGTTATTCAAAGAATGTGCTGCGACAGAAGGCTATCAGTTAACCATTGATTTGGACGCACAAGAAGTATGTACGCCAACAGGTGAAGCCTTCAAGTTTGAAGTCGATCCGTTCCGTAAACACTGTTTGTTGAATGGTTTGGATGATATTGGCTTAACCTTACAAGCTGCAGATGATATTCGTGCCTATGAAGAAAAAACCAAGCAATCACGTCCTTGGGTATTTCAGGAAATTCGTGGTTAATTACTTGAATTTTCAGCGCTAGTAGTATCGGAGCTTAACTCTTGCTAATATCGAATCCATAAAAATATTTAGTTGGCTTTAATTGGTGAGGGTTGGGCTCGAATAATGACAAAAGTTTACGGTCAGCTTGCTGTACTTGGTCTTATGGTCGCATCCTTAAGTGCATGCCAAGGCATTGATACAGTGCGCATTAAACATGTAAAAGAAACTGAAAGCACAAAAACAAATGCCTTAATTTACTGTGCGGGTACTGCAAACTGTGAATTTGAACGTTTAGATAAAATTCAAATTATTGATGCAGCACAGCGTCGCGTGAATAGTGCTGCAGTTGAATCGGGTGTTTTACGTTTACAGGCGAACTCTTTAAGTCAGCCGAATGCGTTATATCTTTCAGTCCCCCCGGGGCAACATGAACTGGTGATCCGCTTTTATCCAATTTCCAAGGATCGTGCAGAAACCCTTCATGTTTTTCACCAGTTTAAGCCGAAGCAGCGTTACATTTTTAAAATGTACCGTGAACGCAACAAACAGCAGGGCAGCTTGCTGAATGTATCTGCACCTGAACCCTTGTGTGTAGATCTCCTGCAAGAACACAAGACAATCCGACGTTTCTGCAGACCCTATAATGCCTTAACCGGTCTGGGCGAATTTGTAGAAAAGAAAATTTAAAATCCCGTCGATTTAATCCATCGACTTCATAAATGGAAACACTCATGTCAAAACATATTTTGATTTTACCAGGTGATGGTATTGGTCCTGAAATCGTAAAAGCAGCTGAACAAGTGCTTACACGAGTAAATGAAAAATTCAATCTGGGTTTGACTTGGGAACAGGGTTTATTGGGTGGTGCTGCAATTGATGCACATGGCGAACCCTACCCTGCAGTGACAGCAGAACAGGCAAAAGGCGCAGATGCGATCCTGCTCGGTGCTGTTGGCGGTCCAAAATGGGATAGCATTGAACGCTCAATTCGTCCTGAACGTGGCTTATTGAAAATCCGTTCTGAATTGAATTTATTTGCCAACTTGCGTCCTGCAATTCTTTACCCGCAACTAGCCGGTGCTTCAAGCTTAAAACCTGAAATCGTTTCTGGTCTGGATATCCTGATTGTGCGTGAACTCACTGGTGGTATCTACTTCGGTCAGCCACGCGGTATCCGTGAACTGGAAAATGGCGAGAAGCAAGGTTTCAACACTGACGTTTATAAAGAGTCTGAAATTAAACGTATTGCCAAAGTTGCCTTTGAAATGGCGAACTTACGTGGCGGTAAAGTATGTTCAGTCGATAAAGCCAATGTCCTTGAAGTGACCGAGCTTTGGAAGCAAACAGTGACTGCACTGAGAGAAGAGCAATATCCTGAAATCAACTTGTCGCATATGTATGTAGATAATGCAGCAATGCAGCTGGTACGTGCGCCTAAGCAATTCGACGTGATCGTGACGGGTAACCTGTTCGGTGACATCCTGTCTGATGAAGCAGCAATGTTGACAGGTTCTATCGGCATGTTGCCATCTGCATCACTGGATGAAAATGGTAAAGGTATGTATGAGCCATGCCATGGTTCAGCACCTGACATCGCAGGTCAAAACATTGCCAACCCATTAGCCACCATTCTTTCAGTTGCCATGATGCTGCGTTATACCTTCCGTGAAGAAGCAGCAGCGAAAGCCATTGAAGATGCAGTAGGCAATGTATTGGATCAAGGTTTACGTACTGGCGACATCATGTCTGAAGGTAATACACAAGTGGGTACTGTGGAAATGGGTCAAGCAGTGGTTGCTGCATTGAACTAAGTTCGCTGGACACCAAAAACGCAGCCATGAGCTGCGTTTTTTATTGTGTTTTTTGATGATTTAACAGGTACGGCCGGTGTAATAAACCGATTTAGCAATGTTGTGTTCTAAGCGGTAGATAATTTTGCATTGCAAGTTCACATCATAGCTTTGCGCTCTAGGCGGGATTTGTATAGGAACAGTACCAGAATCAATGTCAGCAGGATTTTGAGCCATAGGTATCGGAATAGTAATAGGACGAATGACCGTATAAGTCAGTGTCTGATCATCTACAGTAGGCAATAGGACTTGCTGGTAACCGATACTGCTTAAATTGAGCTTGGTTTGAATAGTTTGGCTGGACTGCCCGATAAATCGTTGTAAATAGGCATCACGTTGTTGTGCACTGGTTGTTGCTGAGGTTGTGCATCCATACAGCAGGCACAATACTGTCATTAGACTGAGAGAGTGAAGAAATGACATTGCCTCTTCTCCATAAGATAAAACTTTATTTTATACGGAGAAAATTTACATGAACGTTGTCATTTGATAAACGGTCAGTGAATAAAGCTGAATAAAAAAGCCACTATAAAAAGTGGCTTTTGCTTACGCTAAAACTTAGCGTGCACGATAAGTAATACGACCCTTCGTTAAATCGTAAGGAGTCATTTCTACTTTAACACTGTCGCCAGTTAAAATACGAATATAGTGTTTACGCATTTTACCAGAGATGTGGGCAATCACTTCGTGACCGTTCTCTAAACGTACACGGAACATAGTATTAGGAAGCGTCTCGGTGACAACGCCTTCGAACTCGATGAGTTCCTCTTTATTGGCCATAGCCTACCTGAATGAATAAATTGGAAAGGCGCAAATTATAGTCAATTTTTTTGTATAAAACAAGGCGCAATGCGGCTTTGCTCGTTCATCTGTCAGTTAAATAAGCGAACCCTCCGTATAAATATTTTCTGTAAAAAAGCGCATTGCCATGTTGTCAGTTTGGTCAATCACAGTTAATCTAAAATTAATCTTTTTAAGTATAAATGAACAACATACAAGGAAGGTCTTTGCGTGGGTCAGCTAACTGATGCATCAGTTGTTTTGCGACTAGGCTATCAAGCCATCCGTCGTTCGGGTTTGCCAACTGAAGAAATTTTAATGAAAGCTGGTGTGGCCTTAAATCAGGTTGAGACCAATGATCGTACACCGCTCAGTGCTCAATATGCGTTTTGGGTAGCTGCAGAAGAAGTGAGTAAAGATCCTGATATCGGGTTGCATTTGGGTGAACACCTGCCTTTATATCGTGGTCAGGTAATTGAGCATCTGTTTATTTCCAGTGAAAACTTTGGTGAAGGGCTGAAGCGTGCTTTGGCCTATCAGCGCCTGATCAGTGATGCCTTTCATGCCACACTGGTGATTGAAGATGACCGTTGCTATTTAACCAATGGCGAGCAGCCGTGGGGAGAAAATATTGTCAATCGTCACTTTTCTGAATGTGCGCTCTCTGGCGTGTTGCGTTTCTTCAAGTTTATTACTGAAGGCCGTTTTCAACCGATTTATATCGATTTTAACTTCAGTCAGGGCGCACCCGATGATGAATATTTCCGGATTTACGAATGTCCGGTGAGTCTAGGACAAAAGGAAACCCGTTTATATTTCGATCCTGCAATTTTAGATTATCAGTTATGGCAAGCAGAACCGGAGCTGTTGCAGTTACATGAGCAATTGGCGATTGAAAAATTGCAGGAACTGGCACGTTATGATCTGGTTGGGGAAGTACGCCGTGCGATTGGCTCGACTTTAGAAAGTGGCGAAACCACTTTGGAAACCGTAGCAACCCATTTAAATATTACTCCACGCCGTTTACGTACCCAGCTGAGTGAAGCCAATACCAGTTTTCAGCAAATTCTGTCTGACTACCGCTGTCGTTTGGCAAAGAAACTATTGGCCAATACGGCAGAGAGTGTAGAGCGAATCGTCTATCTAACAGGATTTTCTGAACCGAGTACTTTTTACCGTGCTTTTAAGCGCTGGACCAACGAAACGCCGGTGGAATATAGAAAGCGTAAGCAGCGTTAAGAAATCCCTCCTAGCCTCCCTTTGAAAAAGGGAGGAACTTTACCCCTCCTTTTAGGCATAGGTATCTACACCTCTATGAGGTACCTATTGCAATTGCAGCAATCTCATTGAGTTCATCTATTGAATATTCTGAGAGCAGTTGAAGGGTATTCAGTAAAATCGAAAGACCTGCCAATATTGCAGGTGCACTTTCCAATAGGCCTCTTTTCTGCTGCCTGCCTGAAAGACGGGCGAGAAATACACGGACTTGCTTATTTTTTCATCCGTACAACGTTGCACTCTCCAAGTCAGCACACATGCCATACAGCTAATCAGTAATCGCCTTAAAATGGCTTTAGGTGTAGTCTGAAGCCATGCTTCGATATCATGGCCTGCCTGCTTGAGCAGCTTGAAATAGCACTCAATCGTCCAGCGCCAGTAATACCAGGTCGTCAGCTCTACCGCATCAATCTCTGAAGCAACATTGCTGATTAGTGTCCATCTTGCAACGGTCTTATCCTGAGCATCTTTAACCACTGCAACAATTAATCTCGCTTCAATCGCTTTACCTGGTTGGGGCGCAACCCGTTGGCCTGAATCATCTTTTCTTTTCGGTTTTGCTGCACGAGTCATCCGGATAGCAGTTTCTCCAACATGAAGCACATGCTGGTTACCTTTATAAGAAATCGGCTTAACCTGCTGCGTTTCCACCCGTTCTGCGGCTTCTGCAACTTTGCATATTTTACCCAGATGCTCAATCTGGTGACCCTCTTTGGCCCGAATCAGCCATTTAAAACCTTTGCTGCTCATCTCCCTCAGATGGGTAATTGAATCACCTTCACGATCAATAATATGAACTTTTGTCTTCTCAATCGGATATTGTTCAATCGTTTCGATTTGTTCAGAGAGGGAGTCCAGATGGGACTTGCGCTCACTGTATTGTTCAGTGAATGTGGAATAACAGCCTGATACATCTGTTAGCGTCTGAGCCAGTGGTGCAATCGGGAGTCCCGAGGCTGCATCAACCAGCAGACTGGTTTGCAACTCATAGCCTGAATCGTATTGATGGGTTCTTTGAAGCCTTTGAGTTTTATGATTGTGTTTCACATACTGCAGTTGAGACCAGTCATGAACGATTAATGCAGATCGATGCTGTGACGCATCGATCTGTTCACATGCAAGATGTTCAATAGGTTGGTTTAATTGACTAAAAGAGATTTGGTCATTGTTCAGGAATCGCCAAACTGCCTGTGTGGTTGCGAAACTTGAACTTTGGGTAGAAGCTAGGTCTTTGATTGCGGGAGCAAGTGAAGCAAGAGGATTCATATTGAGCTTTACAAGGCTGTTATAGCGTTTAACAAGACGCTGATCCAGACCAGAGATGTTAAGTTGAAGAGCATGCTCTTCAACTTAACGCAAAGCTCGGGAATTGTGTAGATACCTATGCCTTTGAGGAGGGGTTAGTGGAGGTATCTATTTTTAAATGAACACTTCAAATTTAGAAGATGCTTTTTATTCCGGCATATTGAGCCAATGCGGGCCCAAAGGCATTTTCGGCAGGTCAAACTGTTCCGGATAATCCGCATGAATAAAATACAAGCCATCCGGTGGTGCGGTAACTCCTGCTGCCTTGCGATCTTCAGCGGCAAAAATATGGTCAATATGGTCAACTTCATACATGCCCTGACCGATTTCCAGTAAACAGCCCATGATGTTACGTACCATATGGTGCAAGAAGCCATCTGCCTGAATATCGAGCACCAAATAACAACCGTGACGAATTAAACGGCAATGGCTGACATGACGGACAGGCTGATTCGATTGACAAGAGGAGGCGCGGAAACTTTCAAAATTATGTGTACCTTCAAATTTTTTCGCAGCCTCAATCATCTTGTCTGAATCAAGCGGATAATATACATGGGTAACTTGTTTATAAAGTAATGCGGGACGCACTGGATTGTTATACACCACGTAACGATAACGTCGTGCTTGTGCTTTGAAACGGGCATGGAATGCCATATCCATTTCTTTAATCCATTGTATTGAAATATCCTTAGGGAGTTGGCTGTTTGAGCCCATCAGCCAGCCATCAATACTGCGGATGGCTTGAGTATCAAAATGCGCCACCATATTGGTGGCATGCACGCCGGCATCGGTACGACCTGCGCCATGTAGCATGATCGGTTCATTTGCAACTTTGGACAGTACTTTTTCAATGGTTTCCTGTACGCTACGCACGCCAGTTTGCTGAGTTTGCCATCCTCGATACTCAACCCCAGAAAACTCAATACCGACCGCAAAACGTTGCATATTTACCTCAAATTACACGTGATCATGCCAATGAGCCTGCCATTGGTCTACAGCATCGTATTGTAAATACATTTTCAGTGCTTTTGCATAAAGATCTGCATGTCCCAAACAATCACTGATGATGATATTGGCATGCTGAGTCCATTCGCTCACGGCATAGTGTTGGTTAATCGTGCCAAAAGGGACTTGAGTGGTAAGAACAATCGCGCAGCCTTGCGCGTGTATAGCATGAAGCGTAGCAATGAATTCCTGATTGACCGCTAAATTGCCTGTACCGAAGCCTTGTAAAATCAGAACATGAGGGGGATGTTGTTGTAAATTTTTTAAGTTAGCAATTTGCTGTTCTATGGCGATCGGCTGCATCATCAAGCTTAAACAGTTAAATATCGCTGCCTTGTGGATATCATTCTCCTGCACAATATGATATTGGCTGGATAGAGTGATTGGCTGTGCTGCATTGACCCCGTTAAAGGCATCTAGTTCTGTGGTATGGATTTTTAATGCCGTCTGGGCATGAACCAAATGATGATGAAAGGCTAAATACACTCCAACAGGATATTTAACTGCACAGTCTAGGGCAAAGTTTAAATTATCAATGGCATCGGTAAATTCACGGGTATTGTCGCCGGCAGCATTTAATAGGGGATACTGGCTTCCAGTCATGACCACATGCGCGGATTGACCCAGAAAGCGTGACAGCACAGCACTGGCATAACTGAGGGTATCGGTACCATGAATAATCACAAAATGCTGAAACTGTTGTAGCTGAAGCTGTTGAATATACTGGATCAGTTTCAGCCAGTCTGAAGCTGTACAGGCACTACTGTCTTGAATGACCGGTGCAATAAAACATTCGATCTGCTTATCTAGAGGAAGAATATGTTGCAGTTTTGGAATAAATTGCTCGGCCGGCATCGGGCTGAGTGGATCACCAATACAGCCAAATGTACCGCCCATATAGATTAACGCTATTTTTTTCATCATAAAAAAAGCAGCCAAGGATGACTGCTTTATAGTAGATCGAAATAGCTTAAGATGCTATTTGATTACGCAAATGATCTGCCTGCTGGCATTGTTCAGCTGTATATCCGGCTTCTTGCTCTGCCAACAATTCACGTGCCGATTCAAATGCACCCAGTTGAATATATTGCTGTGCCAGTTCCAGATTCAGGCTGATTTCATCGACTTCAACCAGTTCCGGGAAAGATTGCACCAATGGATCATTTTTGTCTGCTTTTGCTGCCGAGCTGACATTAGAAATATCAAAACTTACGCCTGCAGCTTTCGCTGGTGCTGCTGATACAGCAGGCTCTTCAATTGTGGTAGCAGCTTCTAAATTAAAGTCCAGATCTAAGCTTGGCTTAGTTTCTTCCTGCGCAATTTTGGCTTCAGGCGCTGCAACAGTTTCTGTTTGTGAGAAATCAAAATTAAATTCAGGTTTTTCTTCTAGAACAGGTTCAATATGAGGCGTTTTTTCAATTGCTGGCTGTTCAGTTGCTGCAGTATCTAAACTAAACGAGAAATCTAGAGGTTGAATGTCCTGAACCGGAGCGGTTTCTACTTTGGTTTCTTCAGTTGTGGTTGTATTGAAATTTAAATGACCAAAATCTAAAGGCTTAACTTCTTCAGCTGCTGGAGTTGCGGCTTCTGCCGTTGAATCCAGAGATAGAGTGCTGAAATCAAGAGGGGTAATTTCTTCAACAGTTTCTGCTTGAGGAGAAAGCTTGTCTTGTGGTAATTGATCAAAAGACAGGTCACTTGCTGTTACTGCTGGCGCAACAGCATCATTCATCAATGCATCAAAATCTGCGGTATTTTTAGGTGTAGCAATTTCGTTATTGGAAGTTGGTGCCACTGTTGATTCTGGTCGAAAATCAATGGTATCTCTAGAGCTTGCAGACTCTTTTTCATGGGCTGCTTTTTTTGCAAGTGCTTGTTCTAGAAAATCATCCAGTTCTAATGAACGCAGGTGATTAATCAGCTGGCTAATTGCAAATTCGTCTTTCTGCAAGATGTGAATATCAAGCAACAGTAAATACAACTCATGCTGTGAATTGTCTTTGTTTAAAGCCTGGTTAATTTGTGCTTCAGCAGAGAAAAAATTGTTTTCTCGAATTAGCCCTTCAATTTTATTGCGTACATCAGCAGCTAAAGGAGTGGTTTTTTTCTTGGTAACAACCGAGTTTTCCACAATTTGAGTTTTTTGCGGTGACTTTTTGGTTGAAGTGACTTTCTTAGTTTTCGCTTTTGACGCTTCTTCTGCCTGTTTATTTGAGTCACGTTTTTTTAATACAAATGCGATCACTAATAACAATATAAACGGAATCACATAAAGCAGCATGTTGTTACCCCTTGCAGGATTGAGTCGTTATCAATGGAACCCATCCTAAAAAATCAAATTGTATAACACCTTAGTGTGTTGGCTTTTTCTCTGCTTGCTGTGCTTTCAATTGTTGTTGCAATTGAGCAAGACGAGTATTTAATAATTGAATTCTGTGATCCTTTTGACGCAGTGCCAAATCTAATTGTGTTACGTTTCTCTGTAATTTAACGGTTTTTTCACGCGATGTCATAACTTTTAATGACAACTCGTTTGAAGTTTGATTTTTTTCCGTGTTCCTTTTGGCAGAACCGCTGGCTGAATCTTGTTCTTTCTCTGCAACCAGGCTCATTTCTGCCTGATTCAAGCGATATTTGGTCTTTGCCGACTGCTTAGAAGGGTGGGATGGTGCTTTGGCTAAATGGGTAACTTTGGCTTTTTGCTCTTCTTTAGCGTTGCCTGCGGTATTTAAATTCAAAGCCGCTCCACGGCGTAAACGGTTTACATCGCCTTGAATAAAGGCATGTTCGTTATTGGTTTTGATTTGTTTCATCACTTCGCCAATCGGACGATTTTGCTCAGTCGCCACGCGTGCTGCAATCGCCCAGAGCGATTCATTGGATTGCACTACATGCTTTGTGGTTTGTGCGGTAACAGCAGGATGAGGGGATGGAGTTGCTGCTGGTTTGGCTTTTACAGCAGCTTGCTGAGCCGGTTTTTCTGCACTTGTATTTGCCGCAAGCTGTTTAGAGCGGGATTCGGCATATTGTTTCGCTAATGGATCTGCAGAAAATGGGCTGTTACTGGTACTTTTGATCGGATTTTTTGTGCTGGCAGATTCGGGAGTTGCCGTTTTTTGTGCAGCTGCTGCAGCTTGATTGGGCTGTACTACAGTTTGAGCTGCAGGCATGGCCATAGATGAAACGACTGTCGGTACAGCTATGCCAGTATTTAAGCTTGGCGGAGCTGACTTTTGAAGCTTTAATGGTGCGTCAAAAGATGAAGCAGTGCTGGTTTGGGCTTGAGCAACCTGATATTGCCTGCTTTCAGGTAGCTGTAAAGCAATATCTTTTTCACTGACAATGGTGATTGGGGTTAAAGGTTTTTCATTGCCGGTAATTCGTGTCTGAGTATTTGCCGAGCTACGTTGCAGTGGTGTTTTAATATGCTGTAAACGTATCGCGTTGCCTTCCTGAATTTTAATAATAATATTGAGTTCGGCTTCAGTTAAAGGGCGTGAAGAGGTAATGGTAATGACGCCATTCCCCGAGCTATCGCGACGGGTAAAGAAATTGAGATGGCCGGGAGGTTGATAGGCAACCCCTAAAGTTGCAATATCTTCTGCATTTGCCAGGCTGGCTTGTATTTGTGCCTGAGGAGCAGCATTACGAAAATTCATTTCGGCATACAGTAATTCACCTGGCGCAGATTGAATTTGAATAGGATCAATAGTAATCGCATGAATATTCTGCGAAGCAATAATGGCTAAAATGGCTATCTTTAATTTGTTATATACGGTCATCTTAATCTTTAGCTCAGTTTTTTATCGTATTGCGAAAGTTATACATTAACGAGGTGTTGAAGAATTGTAAAACATTTAACATAAAGGATACATAAAAAAAGCCAATCAATTGAGACCGGCTTTTCTTTTTTTCTTGCATCTAGCAATTAAGCATTTTTGTAATCAATCAGGATACGTAACATACGGCGTAAAGGTTCAGCAGCACCCCATAGCAACTGGTCACCAACAGTGAACGCGCCAAGGTACTCTTTACCCATATTCAGTTTACGCAAACGGCCCACTGGAACAGACAGAGTACCTGTGACAGCCACAGGTGTCAGATCGGTCATCGATGCTTCGCGGGTGTTTGGAACGACTTTTGCCCAATCGTTTGCATTACGGATAATGTCTTCGATTTCATCAAGCGGTACATCTTTTTTCAATTTCAAGGTAATCGCTTGAGAATGGCAACGCATTGCACCAATACGAACACAGTGACCATCAATAGGTACAATCTGTTGATTGCCTAAGATCTTGTTGGTTTCAACCTGGCCTTTCCATTCTTCTTTCGACTGACCGCTTTCAAGCTGCTTGTCGATATATGGAATTAAAGAACCAGCTAAAGGCACACCGAAGTTTGCCGCAGGGAAACCTTCACCACGTTGTAGCGCTGCAATTTTAGAGTCGATGTCTAAAATCGGCGATTTGGGATCGTCTAACAAATCTTTAGTGTTGTTATACAAGTAGCCCATACCGTTGATCAGTTCACGCATGTTTTGCGCGCCCGCACCAGAAGCTGCCTGATACGTCATTGAAGTTGCCCATTCCACCAAGTTGTTTTGGAACAGACCGCCTAAGCCCATCAGCATCAATGAAACTGTGCAGTTACCACCAACGAAAGTTTTAGTACCATTCACCAAACCATCTTTGATGACATTCATGTTCACCGGGTCAAGCACGATAATGGCTTCATCATCCATACGTAAGGTAGATGCCGCATCAATCCAGTAACCATTCCAGTTTTCCGCTTTTAATTTCGGGAAAACTTCAGAGGTATAATCACCACCTTGACAGGTAATAATGACATCCATTTGCTTCAGACTGTTAATGTCTGTCGCATCCATAAGTGCTGGGGCGGTCTTACCGCCAAACGCAGGCGCTTCACCACCTGCATTACTGGTAGAAAAATAGAATGGCTCAAAATGAGCAAAATCATTCTCTTCAACCATACGTTGCATAAGGACGGAACCCACCATCCCGCGCCAACCGACCAGACCTACTTTCATGCCACTTCGCCTCGGTGCGTTAAAAAAAATCAAAAGGGATTCGAGTTTATCAAAAAGGGACGTGACTGCAAGTACTACATAATGAAAACATCAATATTATTGAGAGAAATCTCTTGTTTATGTTACATACAAAATTGATAAAGTTTTTCAACTGCAGATCGAATTACCAAGATAAACAGAGTAAAGCTGATGATTTGGGTGGAAATAATTGCAGTTTTAGTGATATGGCTGACATTCTGGTCACTGATTCCACGGGATGAGTGGTGGATTCGAGGTGCCGATTTTCCACGGCTACAAATTCTGGTTTTAGGACTGATTGCCTTTGTTCTGCTGCTGGTGTGGGACCAACCCTGGAATTTAACACGGGAAATTATTTTTATCGGTCTGATTGCGGCACTGGCGTACCAGCTCAAAATGGTGCTGCCTTATACCTTTCTTTGGAAAAAGCAGGTCAAGCATGTCCGCAAACATCAGCTGAATCCGGACAAGCAAATCTCCCTGATCATTTCCAATGTACTGATGCCAAATAACCAATACCAGTTGTTGATTGACCAGATTCAAAAGCATCAGCCAGATTTGCTGTTAACTCTAGAATCAGATCGGGTCTGGCAAAAAGCACTTTCCGCGATTGAAAAAGATTATCCCTATCGGGTGCCTGTACCTCTGGATAATTTATACGGCATGCATTTGTATAGCCGTTTAGAGCTGAAAGATACCGAGGTCAAGTTCATTTTAAGTAATGAGATTCCCTCCATTCATACCACAGTCATTTTACGTTCAGGTCAACCGGTACAGCTTTATTGTCTGCATCCCAAACCACCAAGCCCCACTGAAGCGAAAGATTCAACGCTACGGGATGCGGAACTATTAATTGTGGGTGACCAGATCAAGGATCTGGATGAAAGCTGTATTGTGATGGGAGACTTGAATGATGTGGCCTGGTCGCGAACGACCCGACTGTTTCAGCGCATTAGTGGCTTGCTCGATCCACGGGTGGGGCGTCACTTTGTCAATACCTTCCATGCCGATTATCCCTTATTGCGTTGGTCACTGGATCATATTTTTCACAGTACCGATTTTGCCTTGGTTCACATGAAAAGGTTGCCTCATATCGGTTCAGACCATTTTCCGGTTTATGTAGTTTTACAAACTGGACGTGTGTTTGAACAGGTGCAAGAAGAACTGGAGCAAACGGATGCCGATGAACAGCAGGCACAAGAAACAATAAAAGAAGGTATTGAAAAAGCTGAAAAAGAAGAAAAACCAGTCACCGATGAAATTGCCCAGAGCTATAAAAATGCAATCAAGCAGGCAGATTAAATAATAGAAAAGTGTACGAAATGGCTTACATCGATTTAGGTCAATTGCGAATGTTTCTTTTTTATAAACTACCTTAATCTGGACTCATCAGCCAAGGAGCCGGGAAAGGAAAATCCCATTATGGAAGATGAAACACATGGCTGATAGAAAGTCATCATGGATATGATGCAGCAATGGATAGCAATAACAGAATAAAAATAACATTTGAAAGCACAACCTCATGTACCCGAGTTTTGCAGGATGCAGAACTCGGGTCTATGCTTTTATATAACCTCTTGAAAATAAAATTTCAGCCATATATTTATCAACATTTCAAGAACTTAAAATTTATGTCGTAAATTTTACTGAACTATCACGTGATGCTTTATATATTTATGCTGGGCTGGTGCTATTCTTTATCGTGGCATTTTTCCACCATCGTCAGTTGAAGTCGAAGTGGGCGATTTTGGCTGTGCTTATTGTTGCAATTGCTGCAGAGCTGTTTGATGCGCGTAATGATTTGATCAAGCATGGTTATTGGCGCTTGGGGGCCAGCATGCACGATATGATCAATACCATTTTCTGGCCTTTGCTGATCTGGTTAATGGCAAGGTTTAGAGTGTGGAAGGGGTAATCACGCAATGACTTTTGCAATATCCATGCATGATGAAGTTGATGAAGAAGAAGTCTTAAAAATTTATCGGGCCAATCACTGGTCATCCGCCCAAAAGCCAGCTCAGCTGATGGCGGCATTACATCATTCACATAGTTTGGTGACAGCCAGGCAAGATGGACAACTCATTGGTTTAGGTAATGCGATATCTGATGGACATCTGGTGGTGTATTTTCCACATTTGCTGGTACATCCCGATTTTCAAAATTTGGGTGTGGGTCGATTAATGATGGAAGCAATGTTATTAAAATATAAGGATTTTCATCAAAAGATAATGGTTGCGGAATATCAAGCCATAGAATTTTATCAGACAATCGGTTTTGTTCGCGCAGGACAAACTGCACCGATGTGGCTTTATGCAGGAACAGAACATTGATGATTTCTAGATTGATTCAATTTTATATTTTGCCCAGTCCGCTTTAATCTGTTAAGACAAGATGAAAAGCGGCCGGGATAAATAGACTTAACTTTATTTCAGAATCTGTTTATACAAATTCAGCGTCTGATCGCACATTTCTTTCAAGCTAAATATCGTCACTGGCTTAACCTCTTGAGGTTCATCCATATGCTGCTTCACTGTATTGAAAAGCGCAGCTTGGTCATCTACCTCAATTAAGCCTTGTGGATAAAGCTTCGATAAAATCTCTGCCACACCGCCTCGGTTCCAGCCAATCACGGGCGTACCGACAGACAATGCTTCTAAAGCAGTGCGACCGAATGTTTCCGCCTGATTGGAAAGCGATAAAACCACATCAGAAAAGGCGAGCCACTCACGAATATCTGAACGGTGACCGACAAAAGTAATTTTTTCAGTAAGACCTTTGGCTTGAATGTTTTCCTGAATTTCTTTGAGGTAGGCTGCTTTTTTCGGGTCAGCGCCACCCACTACTACTGCATGTAAATTGGGATAGTGTTGCTGTAATTTTTCGACCAATCCAATCAGGGTTTCATGACCTTTTAAGCGGGTAATCCGTCCTGGAAGACAGACTAAAAACTTGTTTTCCAGTTCAGGAAAATCTTTAAAGGTTTGATTCAGCCATTGCGCAGAAGGCTGATAACCATGCGGAAAAGCGGCAGGGTCTATGCCACGGTAAATCCGGACAATATCCTGTGCTGGGCAATTTTTGTAATTGTCAGTGATGTATTTCACCACGCTGTCAGATACGGCAATCACTTTTTCAGCTTGGGTCATGATCGCGCTATAACGGTTAATCGAATAGAAACCATGCACGGTGCTGACCAGATGTGGCCGACGTTCTGCAGGAATACCTTTTAGAGCAAAATGGGTCAGCCATGCAGGTACACGGGAGCGTATATGTACAATGTCGGGTTGATGCTGCTCAATCAGCTGACGTAACGGGCGAATTTGCCATAAGCTAGAGAGGGCTTTTTTATGAATGGCCAAAGTCAGATGTTTTGAGCCTTCCGCTTCAAGTTGCGCTACCAACCGGCCACCATTGGAAACCACTAACGATTCGTGACCGTCTGCAACTAGGGTACGGGCAATTTCAAGGGTGCCGCGTTCTACGCCACCGCTATTAAGTTCAGGAAGAAGTTGCATCACTTTCATGGTTTTTGCCTTATATGTTCATAAAAGATGAATAATTCACAGGTACATCATCATCTTAAACAATAAATTATTATTCGGAATTTACTATCATGATAGCGACATGGATTTCGCTGTGTTACAAGGATGTAACATCAGCGTAACAATGGATTTTTGCTTACTTTTTATCCCTGAAAAGTAAGGTATGCCTATTCGAAAGTATTTGAATATCACCTTAAATAGAGGCAGTGTTCACTGCCAATTTAAAATCATTGCCTCTATATTAATAGATTTCCTCAAAGCCTTCAGGGCGGGTTTTAAAGCGACGGTGGAACCACATATATTGGGTTGGGGCAATACGTAGCTGATTTTCAATAATCCGATTGACGCGTGTAGCATCATCCACTTCATCTTCGCTCGGCAGATTTTCTACGGGAGCTTCAATCAATACTTTATATCGGGGATTGGCAATATCACCATCACGATAGAAATACAGCGGAATTGCGGCAGCTTTAGTCATTTTAATCAAACGACGATGTGCGGTCATCGTTGCAGCAGGCACACCAAAAAAGGGTGCCATCACGCCTTGTTTTAGGCCATAGTCCTGGTCAGGACTGTACCAAATGGCACGACCATTTTTTAAATGACGAATTAAACCACGCATATCATCATGATCAATCTGGTGGGTATAAATGGTGGCACGACAGCGGTAAATCAGCATATCCAGCAGTGGATTATTCTGCGGTCGATAGACCACATCAGGCTCAAAATACTGGGCGCAAAGGTAGCCACCAGCATCCAGCAAAGTAGAATGGGTGCCTAACAATAAAACCCCTTTGCCTTCTGCTTGTGCTTTTTGGAGATGTTCCAGACCTTCAATACTGACACGACCCTTAAACCACTGTGGACAGTACCAGGCATTCAGAGTTTCAAAAATACCAATCATCTGGTCGACAAAAACTTGTCGGGCATTGTCCTGAACCTGTTTAGCTGTCCATTCTGGAAAACAGAGTTCTAAGTTTCGAATCGCGGTTTTACGGCGTGATTTCAGCTGATTGAATGCCAGATTACCAATAAAGGTTGCTAAGCGGTGCTGAATGGCCCACGGTAAAATCGCCAAAATCATCAGGAACACAATTCCAATCCAGATACCCCAATATTGAGGTAGCAGGAAAGACCATTGGAATTTTCCGGGTTGGTAATCTGGCTTTTTACTCATAGTGACCATTTTGAACAAAAGTTTTTTGCAAGTGTAACATGAAGTTATTTTTTAAATAAAAAAGCACCCATAAGGTTAATTACAGGTGCCCGTAGGATCAATCAGATCAATTGCCGTTAACAAGATTTTCTAATTCTTCCCAACGTTCTAATTTTTCCAGTAACAGCTCATCAATTTCAGTTAAGCGATTGGAAAGTTTCATCGCTTGATCGGCATCTGAAATAAACAAAGAGCCATCTGCAAGTTGAGCATTAATTTCAGCTTGCTCTTTTTCCAGCGCTTCCATTTCAGCCGGAAGCTGCTCTAAAGCACGCTGATCTTTATAGCTGAGTTTCACTTTTTTCGGTGCTGCTGCGGCAGCCGCTGCTTCAGCTTTGGCCAAGGCTTTTTTCACATCACTTTTTTGATCAACAGCAGTTTGATCGGGACGTTGTTCCAGATAATCCTGATAACCACCGATGTATTCATCGATATTGCCTTTACCATCAAACACCCAAGTCGATGTGACCACATTGTCCATAAATGCACGGTCATGCGAGATTAAAAGTAATGTGCCGGTATAACCACCCAGCATTTCTTCTAATAGCTCAAGCGTCACCATATCCAGGTCGTTGGTTGGCTCATCCATTACGATAAGGTTCGATGGTTTAAGTAACAGTTTTGCCAATAGAATACGGTTACGTTCACCACCAGACAAGGCTTTTACTGGAGTACGCGCACGTTCAGGCGAGAACAGGAAATCTTGTAGATAGCTGTAGATATGACGACGGCCACCGTTGACATCGACAAAGTCCGAACCTTCAGACACGTTATCTTTAACCGATTTCTCTAAATCAAGTGCATTACGCAGTTGGTCGAAATAGGCAATTTCCAGCTGGGTTCCGGTTTTGACCGAACCACCGTGTTCAATTTCACCTAAAATAGCTTTGATTAGCGTGGTTTTACCGACCCCGTTATCACCAACCAGGCCAATACGGTCGCCACGAAGTACTAAAGCAGAGAAATCTTTGATGATTGGAGCATTGTCACCGAAGGTCACACTTAAGTGTTCGATATCGAACACCAATTTACCCGAACGGTTGGCATCTTGCGTTGCCATGCTGACTTTGCCTTGTTGCGAGCGACGTGCTTTTGATTCTTCACGCAATGCTTTTAATGCACGTACACGGCCTTCGTTACGGGTACGACGGGCTTTAATCCCTTGGCGAATCCAGACTTCTTCTTCCGCTAAACGTTTGTCGAATAAAGCATTTTGCTTTTCTTCTGCTTCCATTTGCTGCGCTTTAAGGTCAAGGTAACGTGAATAGTTACCTTCATAGCTACGCAAAGTACCACGATCCAACTCGACAATACGGGTAGCAATGCTGTCGACAAATGAACGGTCATGCGAAATAAATAATAAGGTTAAATTATTTTGATCGAGCAGGAATTTTTCCAGCCATTCAATGCTTTCAACGTCCAGATGGTTGGTCGGTTCGTCGAGTAGTAAAACATCGGGTTGCATCAGCAATGCACGAGCAAGCAGTACACGACGTTTACGACCACCAGATAAATCGGCTAAATCGACATCCGGATCTAGACCCATTTTACTTAAAATGGAATTCACTTTATTTTCTAAAGCCCAGCCATCCAGCTGATCCATTTTATGTTGCAAGTGACCCATACGGTCGCAAGCTTCCATATCACCGAGTACACAGGCATTACTGGCTTCATGATATGCTTTTAATACTTCTGCGGCTTCACCTGCACCATCGGCGACAATGTCAGCGACTTTACCTGAATCCATCGGTACATCCTGAGCCAGCATGGAGATGGTGATACCATTTTGTAAAGAAACTTCACCACGGTCGGGTAGCAAGCTTCCCTCAATGAGTTTAAGTAAAGTAGACTTACCCTCACCGTTGCGGCCGATTAAACAGACTCGTTCACCGCGTTCCAAAGTGAAGTTCGCGCCGTCGAGCAGGGAAGGTCCACCAAACGCAAGTTGGACATCCCTTAAAGTAATATAGGCCATACTGTTTCCTGAAATCCCCAATGAGGACTTAAAATGACTAAACAAAAAAATCTTAATGATCAGGCGTCATTTTCCGCACCCATAGAAGATTTGCAAGTCCGAATTACATTTTTAGATGATTTAGTTGAACAATTAAATGAACAAGTGACGCGTCAACATATTGAAATTGAAGATTTAAAGAAACAAATGCGGTTATTGTATCAACGTGTGGAATCGGCAGATTTATCCGAAGGCATTGCTGCCTTTGACCCGATGACCAACCGGCCACCGCATTATTGAGCTCAATCAATCTGTGCATTAAAGCCCTGGTATATACCCGGGCTTTTTGTTTAAAGAAGGATTGAACTTTTTCTACTCTTTGACATTAGCCTTTAAAAGCAAGGCACTCAGGCTGAGTGAGGGTGTTGAATAAAAATTCAAAAGTACAAAAATATTTGACCTTTGCCATAGTTACCGTTCTAATGCACCGCATCTGCCTAGCTGAACTGTCTATTCGAAGATATGAATCATAAAGTCGTTCTTCTTGATCTTGAAAATAATATGCCGACTGCACAATTGTTGCGTAATATCATTCAACATTATGCGGTGGTTTATCTATTTAATTGCCAAGGAAAATTTGAATATTCTCTTGAAGATTTAACTGAATTTTCAGGCTGGGTCAGCAGTGGGCAAGTGGTTATTCTGGAAACTGCGGAAGTAGAGCATAAAGAGTTTGAATATGCGGTTGTGGTCGGGCAGCTGATGGCACTGTTAGAAGAGGATACTTCTATTGAACTGATCTCGGCTATGCCAAGTAGTGAAATGCTGCTGGAAATGATGCAGTCTTCAAATCTGGACTGTAGCCTGATTCACATTCAGCCAGAAGAATCCTCGCAAAATTCAAAATATAAAATCCCCAGTACTGAAACCATCAGGCAAAAACCTGATTTGCTCTTGATTAAAAAATACTGTGATACTTTAGGGAAAATGAAGGGTAAACCGAATACGCTTGAGAAACTGAAAAACTCAATCAGCAATATTTTGCAGGTGGAGGATAATCAGGCACAGCAACTGACTGGTTTATTGATTAATCTCAAAATTGTGAAACGTTACGACGAGCAGATCAGCTTCCGTAAAAAACTGCTTAAACAATGGATGCAACTGGATTTAGATCAGGAGGCCTCTGTAGAAAAAGCACCCAACCTTTCCTCCATTTTGACGGATTTATCTGCTGAATCTTCCCAGCAGGACGAGTCAGCGCCGGCAAATAGTCTTTATCAGGCACAAAAAGAGTTATTTAAAAACTTTTCTAAAATTGATCCTGTTCAGGTGATTGTGGCGCAAAAATTACGCGAATTAAAATCCGATAAACCCAAAGACATTTATGCCTTGCGTGATTTACTGGAGCAGATGTTCCCTAAATCGGATGTGCGATTGTTACTTAAAGAATTGATTGAGAAGGGATATATTTACTGCAATGGCAGTGAAGTACTGTATAGTCATGAGATGTTCTTGAATTAATTTCATCGCTGTAACTTGCGTTTTATATTCAGCTTATGCAACTCTAATAAAGGAATAAAAAGGTTGTACTATGGAAAATACCGGAATTTGGATTACAGTCTTCATCGTACTTTTTGTGCTGGGCTCAATTTTTGGACTTCGTGTCAGTCCAAGAGAGAAAGCTTTAGGCTTGATGCGTGAAAGAGCGCGCAAGATGGCTTTGCATCCACGATTAGTTGCGGCTCCCGATTGGACTAAAATTCCAATGGCAACTGAGAACCGTGCCAGTATGGTTGCCTATTACAGTGTTTTAATTCCTGATGCCAGACTGCCACTGATGCGTGCACGTGTAGAAGATCAAAAGCTGAAACTTGTGCAGGGTGATGAGAAGTTTAACGATTTGCCCATTGCATTAAAGGGCATTTATGCTATTGATATGCAGGCAAACTGTGTAGGACTCTATTGGGATGAAGAATCAGACCTTCGAGCAACACAGTTAGAAGACATCAAAACATATTTACAGTCTCTGGCTGAATTTTAATTTATAGACCTCTTTAAAACAGGAATGATGGTTAACTATGGCGAACGCTCCTCGGTCAACATCCAAAATCACCACAGCAAAATCACCGAGTGCTGCGAAAAAACGTGCCTTAGTGATTGTGGAATCGCCTGCAAAAGCGAAAACAATCAATAAATATCTAGGTTCTGATTACATCGTAAAATCATCGGTGGGTCATGTGCGTGACTTGCCGACAGGTGGATCTAAAAGTACAGAAAAAAAGCCTGTATCACGTGCCAAACTCAGCGATGAGCAAAAGGCTGAAAAAGCACAAACGGCTTTGGTTAATCGTATGGGGGTTGACCCTGAACACGATTGGAAAGCTCACTATGAAGTGCTTCCTGGCAAAGAACATGTGGTTGCTGAACTGAAAAAACTGGCATCGCAGGTCGATGAAGTCTATCTCGCAACGGATATGGACCGTGAAGGGGAAGCCATTGCCTGGCATTTAAAAGAAGTCATTGGTGGCGATGATTCACGTTACCAGCGTGTGGTGTTTAACGAAATTACCAAAAATGCCATTCAGGAAGCATTTAAACATCCCTCACGTCTAGATATCGACAAGGTCAATGCCCAACAAGCCCGTCGTTTCCTTGACCGTGTTGTGGGCTTTATGATCTCGCCACTGCTTTGGGAAAAAATTGCCCGTGGTTTATCAGCAGGTCGTGTTCAGTCGGTTGCGGTAAAACTGGTGGTGGAGCGCGAACGTGAAATCCGTGCCTTCATTCCTGAAGAATACTGGCAAGTTTTTGCTGACACCCAATCTAAAAAAGATGACATTCGTTTAGAAGCAGTCAAACAAGGTGGTAAAACCTTAAAACTGCAAAATAAGGCACAAACGGATGCTTTATTAAAAGTCTTGAATGATGCCGAATATAAAGTCTCGACGCGTGAAGATAAACCGACCAAGGTTAATCCAAGCGCACCTTATATCACATCGACCTTGCAACAGGCCGCAAGTACCCGTTTAGGCTTTTCTGTAAAGAAAACCATGACGATGGCACAGCGTCTGTATGAAGCAGGTTTTATTACTTATATGCGTACTGACTCAACATTCTTAAGTGATGATGCAGTCAATATGGTTCGTAATCACATTGAACTTGAGTTCGGTGAAAAGTACCTACCTGTCAAGCCAAACCGTTATGGTAATAAAGCAGGCGCGCAAGAAGCCCATGAAGCGATTCGTCCATCCAATGTTTCCCTTAAAGGGGATCAGTTGGTCGGTGTCGATCGTGATGCACAGCGCTTATATGATCTGATTTGGCGTCAGTTTGTTGCATGTCAGATGACACCGGCAGAATACCTGTCTTCTACCATTTTAGTTGATGCCAATGGCGTGGAACTTAAGGCCAAAGGTCGTACTTTAGTTTTTGACGGTTTTACCAAAGTTCGCGGTGCAAACAAAGCCGATGATGATATTTTGCTACCAGCAGTTAAAGTCGGTGAAGTACTTAAACTTGAGAAACTTGATCCATCTCAACACTTTACCAAGCCACCGGCTCGTTTTACCGAAGCTTCATTGGTTAAAGAACTAGAGAAAAAAGGCATCGGTCGTCCATCAACTTATGCGGCTATTATTTCAACCATTCAAGATCGTGGTTATGTAAAGCTCGACAATCGTCGTCTGTATGCCGAGAAGATGGGTGAAATCGTGACGGATCGTCTCGATGAAAACTTTAACAATCTGATGAATTACGCTTTTACCGCGGATCTTGAAGGTCAGCTTGATAAAGTGGCTGATGGACAGCGTAACTGGAAAGAATTGCTCGATAATTTCTACGGCGACTTTAAAAAACGCTTGACCACGGCACAAGGTGAAAGCGGCATGCGCCGTAACCTGCCTGTAGAAGTGGAAGCCGTACATTGCCCAGAATGTTCACGTCCGATGCAGATTCGTACCGGAACAACAGGTGTATTCTTGGGGTGTTCGGGCTATAACTTGCCGCCTAAAGAACGTTGCAAAGGTACGCTGAATTTAACCCCTGTAGAATCTTTGGCAGCACTTTCTGATGATGATTCAGCAGAAACCGCAGACTTGATGTCGAAAAAACGTTGCCCGATTTGTGAAACGGCAATGGACAGCTATGTGATTGATGGCGGTCGTAAATTGCATATCTGTGGTAATAACCCGGATTGTACCGGTTTTGAACTCGAAGAAGGTGAGTTCAAAATTAAGGGATATGATGGCCCAACCATTCCATGCGATAAATGTGATGGTGAAATGCAGTTGAAGACCGGCCGTTTTGGACCTTACTTTGCCTGTACCAGCTGTGACAATACCCGTAAAGTGTTAAAGAGCGGTCAGCCTGCACCTCCACGTGTTGATCCAATTAAGATGGAACACTTGCGTTCTACCAAGCATGACGACTTCTTTGTCCTTCGTGATGGTGCGGCAGGTTTATTCCTGGCAGCCAGTAAATTCCCGAAAGTCCGTGAAACGCGTGCCCCTAAAGTTGCTGAACTGCGTACTGTGGCCGATCAGCTTGATCCAAAATATCAGTTTATTCTGGAAGCGCCCGATGTCGATCCTGAAGGGAATCCGACTTTGGTGAAATTCAGCCGTAAGAACCAGTCTCAATATATTGGTTCGGAAAATGCTGAAGGCAAGCAAACCAAGTGGAGCCTGGTATTCCAGGATGGGAAATGGGTTGAAGCTTAAGTTTTAAGTTCTGAAAAATGCTGACGAAGGTCGGCATTTTTTATGCCACAATAATTTATATAACAACTCAATCAAATATTTAATTAGGCTAAAAGTGGAAATTCAAACAAAAAAGTTTGCAGTATTAATCGATGCAGATAATTCATCAATTAACGCCATTTCATCTGTACTTGAAGAAGTCGCTAAATATGGAATTGCAAGTGTAAAAAGAGTGTATGGAGATTGGAGTAGTGAAGCGTTAAAAAAATGGAGAGATGTTCTACTACCACATGCAATAACTCCTGTTCAGCAATTTGCTTATACAAAAGGCAAAGATACAACAGATATGATCTTAATTATTGATGCTATGGATTTACTGTATGCAGGTGCATTAGACGGTTTTTGTATTGTATCAAGTGATAGTGATTTTACTCCTTTAGCTTCACGTATTCGTGAAAATGGTTTGATAGTTTATGGATTTGGGAGGAAAACAACGCCAGAACTATTTAAAAAAGCATGTGATAAATTTATTTCAGTAGAAAATTTGAGTTTTGAAGAAAAAGAGGAAATTAAACAAAATTCAATAATTAAAAAAGAGAATGAGCTGAAAGACTCAATAAAAATTGAATTAAATGATAAAGAGTTTATTAAGCAACAAATAGATAAGGCTACTTTAAATTTAATATATAAGGCTGTTAAAGATAATTCAGATGATAGTGGTTGGGCATATCTTGGTTTAGTAGGAACATATATAAATACAGTAAAACCTGATTTTGATACACGAAATTATGGTCATGATAAGTTATCTGGTTTAATAAAAGCATTAGATGTGTTTGAGACGAAAATGCAAGGTAGCCAAATGTATTTACGGAAAAGTAGTTTTAGTACTTTTATCAAATTAGTACAAAAGGCAATTAACCAGTATGTGGATAAAAATAATTGGGCTGATATAGAAGATGTTATTTCTTGTTTAAAGAAATCTGATCTAAATATACGAAATTATGAAGAGGCAATTGAATCAATTCATAGTGGTTGGATAGAGGTTAAACAAATTAAAAATAAAAAATTTGTTCGCATACTCAAAGAGATGCAATAACGAATATTTAAAATTTAGAAGTGGTCTTTTCATGTGGAAAAACATTCGGATACTGTGCTTGCTCATCGTGCTATTGATTGTTGCAGTCAATGCCTATCGTGACCAAAACCAGGACTGGTCGAAACCTATTATTGTTAAGTTGCATCCCATCAATGCAGATGGGCGGTCGGCAACTCAAAATTATATCCAATCGCTTCATCTGGCTGAGTTGACTGGCGCTCAAGAATATTTACAGCAGATGTCGGTACAATATCGTGGACAACCGATTGCGCTGTATTTTCAACTGGGACGTGAGCTTAAGCGAGTACCTCCTAAAGTGCCTGAGCATGCAACACTGATTGATACCATTTTATGGAGTTTAAAATTCCGTTTTTATGCCTGGAAACAGCATGAAAGTGCTGACGGTTCCCCTAGTGTGACCCTGTATTTAAATTATTATGATCCCGAACAAATTAAAGAATTAAAACATTCTACTGCCTTGCAAAAAGGCCGGATTGCTTCGGTGAATTTATTTGCATCGAAAAAGCAGTCAGAACAAAACAAGATTGTACTGGTGCATGAGTTATTACATGCCTTTGGTGCAAGTGATAAATATGATTTAGCGACAGGGCAGCCAATTTATCCGCTGGGTTATGCTTATCCAAACCAGCAACCTTTATTCCCTCAAGCCAAGGCTGAGCTGATGGCGGGGCATATTCCGCTATCTGAACAAAAAAGCAAAATGCCAGATCGCTTGGAGCAGACTTTAATCAACGAAATTACCGCAATCGAGCTGGGTTGGAAAAAATAGCACTGTGAATAATGTTGTTTTTATCCACAGTTAAGCAGGTGGTTGTGGATAAAAATGCATCTAAATAACAGACTTTTGCACTGAAATCGGATACAACTAAAGGTATTCCTCAGCAAAAGACTTGAGAAAAAACATGAGAACAGTAGGAAATGACTTAGTCCGACATCAGCTGCATGAAAATCGAAAGTGGTATTTGGGTTTGGGTATTTTGCTCACACTGTTTGGCATTGTGCTGCTTGCATCTTTGCCTTTTGCCACGCTTTCTGTGGTGTTCCTGTTTGGCATATTGATGATGATTGGCGGTGTGCTGCACTTTATTGCAGCTTTTAAAATTTTTGAAGGTGGCGCTCGCTGGTTATGGGCATTGTTTGGTGTGCTGTATCTTGTTGCCGGATATTATGCCTTTAGCACCCCGGTAAAAACTGCCATTGTATTGACCAATTTGCTGGCGATTGTGCTAATTGTGGCAGGTGCCATCCGGGTGATGAGTGCCTTTATTTTTAAAGCCTATCAAGGTTGGGGATGGATATTATTTTCCGGCCTGCTGACCCTGATTACAGGCATCATTATTTTAATGTCACCGGATGCATCCTTCTGGGTATTGGGACTGTTTCTTGCTATAGATATTTTGTTCCAGGGAATTAATTATTTGACTTTAGCGTCGTATATCAAACGTGAAGTACCGCAAAGTTCGGCAGATGTATAATAGTGAAGTGGGAGAAAAGGGCGCGTAGAGCGCTCTTTTTTATTGTATAAAGATTTTTTCATTTCACTTGTTAAAGATTATGCCTAAAACTTTTGTGCTTGCTCCCGACTCATTTAAAGAAAGTATGACCGCTGAACAGGCTTGTCAGGCCATGCAACGCGGCATCCAGAAAGTTTTTACAGATGCACATTTTATTCATGTACCTATGGCGGATGGCGGCGAGGGTACTGTGGATGCTTTGATTGCTGCACAGGGCGGACAAAAAGTTGAGTGTGAGGTGACTGGTCCATTAGCCTCACAAAAAATCCACACTTACTTCGGCCTTGTGGATGAGGGAAAAACAGCCATTATCGAAATGGCCAAAGCCAATGGCATCCATCTTTTAGAACCCGTTCAGCGTAATCCTTTGCTCACCACGACTTTGGGTACAGGGGAAATGATTAAGACAGCCCTGGATTTAGGCATATCCAAAATTATTATCGGTTTAGGCGGTAGTGTCACCAATGATGCCGGTGTGGGCATGGTGCAGGCTTTGGGTGCGAAATTCCTCGATGCAGCAGAATGCGATGTTGTTGTAGGTGGTGGTCAGCTTGACCAGATTAAAAAGATTGATCTTTCCGGTTTGGATGCGCGTTTAGCACAAACAGAAATCATCATTGCCAGTGATGTGAATAATCCTTTATGTGGTGCAAATGGTGCATCCTATGTTTTTGGCCCGCAGAAAGGGGCTACGCCTGAAATGGTGAAAATTCTGGATAATAACTTAAATTATTTTGCTGATTTGATTGAGCAGCAACTTGGAATGGATTGTCGAGAGATTGCGGGAGCAGGTGCAGCAGGTGGCTTAGGCTTCGGTTTGATGGTGTTTGCAGGGGCAAAGATTCAATCTGGAGTAGAACTGATGATTGAGCAGACTCATCTGGTGGGAAAAATTGCCCAAGCCGATTATGTACTGACCGGTGAAGGTAAAATTGATTTCCAGACCAAGTTCGGTAAAACACCGTTTGGTGTGGCACAAGTAGCAAAGCGATTGAATAAGCCTGTGATTGCTTTTGCGGGTATGGTTGGTGAGGGAATAGAAGAGCTTTATGAGGAAGGTTTTACTCAGATTATAGGGATTAATCCAACAGATTGTGACTTGGAGGATGCATTAAAAAATGCGGAAAGGCATTTGGAAACTACGGCAATGAACATTGCTTTAGAGATTATTAATAATTTGGATACAGCCCCATTTGGCGTACAGAAGACGGAATGATTTTTGTTACTTTTCAAGGATGAAAAGTAACAAAAATCCTTTGTTGAACTGATTCAACATCCATGTTTCACAGTTCAACAGGCGACATGGATGTCGCCTTTCCGGATGGCAGAATATAGGGATAGATTCAATTTTTAAGTAGATCAATCTCAGATTTATGGCCAGCTCTGTTAAACTATTCGTCTACCTAGCACGATGAGACACCATGAGTTTAGCCACCCTGATCAATGAATTAAACCCGCAACAAAAACAGGCTGCCACGACTGAATCAAAGCACAGTCTGGTACTTGCAGGGGCAGGTTGTGGCAAAACCAAAACCATTGTGGCTCGGGCAGCCTATCTGATCGATCAGGGCGTTCCAGCGAATCAGATTCAGATTCTGACCTTTACCCGTCGTTCCGCCAGTGAAATTGTGGCACGGGTCGAATTAGCTTTGGGTGAGCAGGCCAAAGGTTTACGCGCATCCACTTTTCATACTTTTTGCATGTATTTGCTGCGCCGTATTCCCAAAGCTTTTGGTCTGGAACAGTTTTCGATTATCGACCGTGATGATCAGCTGATGATGTTCCGTTTAATTCGTGGCAAGGATGACAAGAAAAATCCAAATGCACTGCCCAAGCCGCAGCAGCTGTGTGACCTGTATTCCTTTGCCCGCAATACTCGACAAAAACTCAGCATTTCTTTAGAAAAACAGCATCCGGAATTTCTGGAATATAAGGATCAAATCGCTGAAATCATGAAAGAGTACGAGGCGCGAAAACGTGCACGCAGCTTTCTGGATTATGATGATATCTTGGCGGTAGTGGCTTCTGCACTGGCGCAGTCAGAGGGGCTCACCGATTATGTGGCCTCGATTTGCCAGCATATGCTGGTCGATGAAATGCAGGATACCAATCCCTTGCAATGGGCTTTGCTGGAACCTTTAAAAGATAAAGTCAGTCTGTTCTGTGTGGGAGATGATGCCCAGTCCATTTACGGTTTCCGTGGCGCAGACTTTGAAAATATCCATCATTTCAAGGAACGGGTGCCAGACGCGAAAATTTTTAAACTGGAACAGAATTATCGTTCTACTCAGGAAATTCTGGACTTGTCGAATTGGCTGCTGGATCAAAGCCCAATTCAGTATGACAAACGTCTGGATGCGCATCGTGGAGAGGGCATTAAACCCAAACTGCATATTTTCCCGAACGAGTTTGATGAAGCCAAGTGGATTGCCATCGATATCAAAGAACGGCATTTTCTGGAAGGCACGCCATGGCATGATCATATGGTGCTAGTTCGTTCCAGTTTTGCCGCACGTCACATCGAAGCGGCATTTATTCAGGCCAATGTACCGTACCGTTTTATTGGCGGCATGAAGCTTCTGGAAACTGCGCATGTTAAAGATCTGCTCAGTTTGTTGCGGGTGATTGCCAATCCTCTGGATGATATTGCCTGGATGCGTTTCCTGACTTTATGGAATGGCGTGGGTGATGTCGGGGCAAGCAAGCTGGCACAGCAGTTATTGCAGCAGCCCGATCAGGATCTGATTTTCGAGAAACTGGAAAAATTTGGCCGGATTCCCGAAAAAACACTGCTAATCATGAAGCAGATGACTGTGTTAAAAGATCAGGTGCAGGCCTGTGTGACTTTGGGTATAGAAGCCCTGCTGGAGCAGCTGGAAGAAAATTACGCCAAGAAAGACTGGTCGAAACGCATGGGTGATTTTGATCTGGTCAAACAGCTGGCCACCAAACAGGATCAGCTGAGTGAGTTTCTAGAAGAATATGTGCTCGATCCGGTATCGATCAGTGAAATTGAACGCCAGTCTGAAGATGATGTGGTCACCCTGATTACCATTCACTCGGCCAAGGGTACTGAACAGAAGATTTGCTATGTGGCGAATGTTTCTGCCGGACAGTATCCGCATGCCCGGGCGCAAGGCAATTTTGACGAAGTGGAAGAAGAGCGCCGTGTGTTATATGTGGCTTTAACCCGTGCCAAAAATGAACTGATTTTAACCAAGCAGAATCTGAATCTGTGGGCGTGGGATCAGGTGGATGAACAGGGACGAAAAATTGAAAGTTATTTCTTCAATGATTTAACCCGCAACCTCTGTACCACTGAAACCCATTACAAACAGCGTCAGCAAACCGTGAAAAGTGCCTTAATTGAACGGCAATCGATTAATTTAGATTTTGGTATCGATCTCGATTAAACTATCCCGATATATTGAAGTGCAAAAAGTAAGTAGGCGAGTGCTTTTTGGTTTTTTTAGCCTATTTAAAGGTCATCAGATGAAAATTTTAGTCCGTAATTTAGAACGTACAGTGACAGAAGCTGAATTACTTGAGTTGTTCAAGCAATACGGCACAGTAGAGTCATGCACTTTGGTTTTAGATGCTGCAACCGGTAAATCAAAAGGTTTTGCTTTTGTAGAAATGCCGCATGGTCGTGAAGCAGTCAAAGCGATTAAGGGCTTAAATACTTTACGTTTGCATGGACAGGGTATTCGTGTCAAACAGGCTGAAGACAAGCCAGCAGCAGAATAAACAATAAAAGGAGCGATGCTCCTTTTTTTATGGATAAAAAATGCAACGGAATTTTGCTGCACTTTCAATCGTTATACCGGCTGGACAGCGCATTGCTCAAGGGCAAAAGCGACTGGAAATACGCTCATGGCAACCTGAACAGTTACCCTTAAAAGATTTGGTGATTGTGGAAAATAAAAACTACCTGAGCAAAGCAGGGGATGAAGAAGCAGGCATGGCTGTGGCAATTGTAGATATTAAAGCCGTTCTTCCCTAGCCTAAAGATGAAGTTGAAGCGGCGAGCGCTACATACTAGGCAGCGGGATATTGGGCCTGGGAGATCAGCAATGTGCGTCCTATTGATCCGCCCATTGCAGTGCAGGAAAAGCGCAAAATCTATTTCATTGAAATGGATCATGCATAATTTTTATTGTAATTTCTCTGAAAGACCGTTTAATCTTAACGGTGTAATCACGCCAAAACTTAGGAAATCACCATGTCTCGTGTTGCTCGCTTTCATGCCGATCGTACCAATCAGAAACTGTATTTTGCACGTCTTGCATGTCAACAAGCGGAACAAACCGACCATATTCAGCAAGCTCAGGCACATCGTGAAGCGGCGGTATTTCATTTGCATGGTGCAGTATTGGCATTTTTGCAGGAACTGGTTCGTTATTATCGGTTAAATGACTTTGCTCCGACCTTGAAATCGATTGAAGAACATATGGCAGAAAAAGGGCAGATTTCGCCTGAAGTGACTATGATGCAGCAGTTGGCGAAACAGGGTTTTATTGCCGAGCTAAAACGTGCCTACCGTATGTGTCAATATGCACCGGAACCGAGTGCTCCAGAACCTGAAGATGAAACATCTTCCAACCTGATTATTAAAGTGACTCAAACGCCTCAAGCCTGGCTGCCGGATACCAAGATTCTTCGTGAATGGCATCGTGACCTGACCCAGTTAATTGACGGGTTTCGTAATGAGATGGTTGAATTTTAAACTTTAGCACCGGTACTCTTGAAGTTTCTGTCATCGACCTTATATAAATAGTCTAAGCAATGCAAAGCGCAACAGCCCTTTGCCACCATGTTGAACATGGAGGATATATGTCTATAGAACATTTGAAAGAATTATTTGGTAATCAAGAAGCGATTTTAGAACTTGTTCAACTTGAAGGTGGTGAGTTGGCATTGCGAAATGCAGGCTCTGAAAAAGAACCACTGGTCAAAATTCAGTTTAATGATGAAGTCAAAGCGTTACTTGGTGATCAAACGCCAGTGATTGCCCAGCATATGGTGCAAGCTGCCTTGTTTGCAATGATGGAAAAGCAGGTCAACGAATGGCAGGCCGAAATTGTTGATGAACAACCCCTGTATATGAGTTAACTCTCTGTAAATGTAAAAAAGCGCACCGATGTGCGCTTTTTTATGGGCGGTTCATTCACACATCAGTTAGTGGGTGGGCGCCTGATGATGAGCCAGCTGGATTTGATTTAAAATATGATTGGTCATATTTTTCGCCATTTCTTCTTTGGCAAAATAAACTTCACCAATATTTTCACGACGAATCACTTCAGCTTCCTCCTTGCTTTCGGCACAAACCAACACCTGAATCTGTGGATTCAATGTTTTGGCAATGTCGACAATTTTATGAATATCCAAAATATCCATTGGAGAAAGCACCAGAAGGCGCGCATGTTGTATATGCGCCTGAATGAGTACACCGGCTTCGGTCGCATGACCAGATACAGCGGCAATGCCTTTGGCACGTAAACTTTCAACGATCTCACGATTTTCTTCGGCAATCACCACTTTAATATCTTGCTTCATTAAAGCTTTGGTAATGCGACGACCGACTTCACCATGACCGACAATCACCACTTGGTCACGTAAGTACTCTTGAGAAACCTCATCGGGCAACATGGACAGCGGGTCACCACTACGTTCAAGCAGGCGCGCCAAATGCGAGCGTTCACGAATCCAGTTTTGTACCGGTTCAATGGCAGAGAAGATGAATGAATTAAGCGTAATCGAGATGAGTGCACCAGCTAAAATCAGATTTTGTCCCTCTAAAGACAATAGATGTAGTGAAACTCCTAAGGTTGCCAAAATAAAGGAAAACTCACCAATTTGTGCAAGGCTTGCACCGACTGTTAAAGCGGTATTAATTGGATAACGGAAGAACAGTACTAGTGCCATTGCCGCGATGGTCTTGCCAATCATAATAATGGCCACCACGGCAAGCACATGCCACGGTTGCTGCACTAAAATCATCGGATCAAAAAGCATTCCCACTGACACAAAGAATAAGATGGAGAAAATTTCACGTAAAGGTAAGGTTTCTTCTTCTGCTCGGTGGCTGAAATCGGATTCTTTCACCACCATCCCGGCAAAGAATGCCCCCAGTGCCATGGAAACCCCAAATATTTTATAGGCACCAAAGGCAATGGAGACTGCAGCTGCCACTACGGTTAGGGTAAACAGCTCACGTGATCCCAAGCGTGCCACGACCTGCATAATCCATGGCACCAGACGTTTGCCAACAATCAGCATAAAGGCAATAAAGCCCGCCACTTTTAATAACGTGACAGCTAAAGTCATCCAGATATTGGCATTGGGGTCTGAGCCGGCAATTGCTGTTCCCCCCAGTAAAACGGCTGTAGCCGGAAGCAGTACCAAGGCTAGTACCATGACTAGATCTTCAACCAATAACCAGCCTACGGCAATTTTACCATTCACAGAGTTGATCAGACCCCGGTCTCCCAAGGCTTTAAGTAGGACTACCGTACTGGCACAGGACAGGCTTAGACCAAAAACCAGTGCCGAGCCAAAGTTCCAGCCCCATATCATGGAAACGCCTATGCCCAGTAAGGTGGCTACTGCAATTTGCAGCACTGCACCTGGTAAGGCAATACGCCGTACCTGCATCAGGTCGCTTAGGGAAAAGTGCATCCCGACACCAAACATCAGGAACATGACCCCAAGTTCAGCCAGCTGGTTGGCAAGGTGAATATCGCCCACAATACCTGGCGTATTCGGGCTAATCACAATACCCGCAACTAAATAGCCAATCAGGGGAGGAAGACGAATACGTGCAGCAATATAGCCAAAAATAAGCGCCAGTCCAAAGCCAACGGCTAATAATATGATGAGATCTACGTCATGAGGCACTAAAAACTCCTTAAGCTTGAGCCAAAGTTAAGGGTAAAAAAGAATAAGCACAAAAAATGCCAAAAAAGAATGCCTAGAAGTGTAACAAGCCGAATAAAAAAAATGCAAAAAAAAACGACCCAGAGGGCCGCTTTTTTTAAGAAGTCAAAATTATTTAATTTTAGCTTCTTTGAAGATTACGTGTTGACGGATTTTTGGATCAAATTTTTTGATTTCCATTTTTTCCGGCATAGTACGTTTGTTCTTAGTCGTAGTATAGAAATAACCTGTACCAGCTGAAGAAACTAGACGAATTTTATCACGCATTGTACTGACTCCTTAGATCTTTTGACCTTGAGCACGAAGATCAGCAACAACCTTTTCAATGCCCAATTTGTCGATAATACGCATACCTTTTGTGGTTAAACGAAGACGTACGAAACGTTTTTCGCTTTCTAACCAGAAACGGTGGTGATGCAGGTTCGGCTCGAACCGGCGTTTGGTTTTGTTATTGGCGTGCGAGACGTTGTTGCCAACGACTGGACGCTTGCCGGTAACTTGGCAAACCTTAGACATGGTGAACTCCATTGCTAGACAGCACCGATTGTGCGGCTAGTCATTAAAAGTAAACGGATGAAATCATTCAAGGGGCGTTTTATACCAAAAATACGCTTAAAAGACAAGCGAATTTAAGAAAAACGTGGCATGATCAGGTGTGATAGATCATGCCTTGATCAGTTATCGAAGAAGGGTCTTGGAAATCAGTTTGTGAATCGGCTTATTAAACGGTGGGAGAATGAATTTTAAGCTATACAGCTTTGGATTAGACATCACTGACCGTTCATGCGACAAACTGAAGAAACCTTCTGGACCATGATATTTGCCCATTCCTGAAGCACCGACTCCACCAAAAGGTAAGTCATCCTGTGCTACATGGGTCAACACCATATTCTGCCCGAAATGCCCTGAATGAGTATGCTGTGCGACATAGTCGGCACGAGCTTGATCAAAGTCGAAATAGTATAATGCAAGAGGACGAGGACGGCTATTAATAAAGTCAATAACATCGTCAATTTGATCATATTCTAGAATAGGAAGGATTGGGCCAAAGATCTCTTCCTTCATAATGCGCATTTCAGTCGTAACGCCAGTCACTAGAGTCGGTGCAATTTTCCGAACTTTGCTTAAATCTTCATGTGCCGGATTTAACTCAATAATTTTAGCGCCTTGCGTGCGTGCATCTTCCAGATAACCTTGCAGGCGGTTGTATTGTTTGTCATTAATAATGGAAGTGTAATCCTGATTGTATTGAATACTTGGATACATCTCTTCTACGCAGGCTTTAAAGTGGTCAATAAATTCGGCAGTTCTTCCTTTAGGCAGAAACATATAGTCAGGAGCCACACAGGTCTGACCTGAATTCCAGAGTTTACCCGCAGCCAGGCGCTGTGCCACATCTTCTAAATCAATAGAAGGATGAACCAGTACCGGTGATTTTCCACCCAGCTCTAGAATCACAGGTACCAAGTTTTCTGAAGCTGCTGCCATGACCGTTTTACCAATTTCGGTTGAACCGGTAAAAATAATTTTATCGAAGGCTAAATGGCTAAACGCATCGGAAACTGGGCCGCCCCCATTGATAACAGCCACAAGTTCAGTTGGAAATGCTTCGCCTAATGCTTTTTCCAGCGCACGGCCAAAATGGCTGGAAGCACTGGAGATCTTGATCATGGCATGGTTGCCGGCCGCAATTGCACAAATTAATGGACCAACCGACAACAATAAAGGATAGTTCCATGGGGCAATAATACCGACTACACCCAAAGGTTGATATTGAACCCAGGCTTTTGCCGGCTGATGGATAATTCCAACATGACGTTTCGATGGTTTCATCCAATTGGTCAAATGCTTGCTATAATACTTAATCTGTTCAAGACAGGTGAGTAATTCACCGATTTTGGTTTCGCTAATAGAACGGTTACCATAGTCTTGATTAATTGCTTCGGCAAATTGATCTTGATATTTAACTAAGATACGCTTTAGACGTGCTAAACGATCAATCCGTTCTTTTGCCGATGGTAAGGGATAACGTAGATAGGCATGCTTTTGCTGTGCTAGCACGTCGTGTAAGTGCTGAATATTAAACGAATGTGGTGTCATTGAAGTTGTTTTTGTCTGACTGTTCATGACCTGCTACCATTAAATAAAAAGCGATTAATTTAATTTTTAGAGTAAAAGCTCTAAATAGTCAAGTTACTTTATGTGTTAGCTCGCTAACCTATTGAATGAATGGTTACTTTAGGATGTCTCACTCCAAAACGGTGAAAACCAAAGAACGTATTTTGCAACTCAGCTTACAGTTATTTAATGAGCGCGGTGAGCGTTCAGTAACAACCAATCATATTGCAGCTGAACTAAATATGAGTCCGGGTAATTTGTATTACCATTTTCGCAATAAAAACGAAATTATCAAAGAGCTGATGGAGCAGTACCAAAGCGAAACTTTGGAGATGCTGGCTCTGCCTGATGATCGTGCGCTTGATGCCAACGATAAAATTCGTTATTTTCAGGTGCTGAGCAGCCAGCTTTGGGCCTATCGTTTTCTGCATCGTGATGTTTATCATTTGGTTGAAAATAATGAAGATTTTAGAAAAATGTATCCACGCTTTGCCGGACAGGTGATGCAGCAGGGGCAAAAAATCTATAAAGCTTTCGTGAATGCGGGCTTAATGGAAATGACAGATTCAGAAATTGAAGCCCTGATTATTAACTTGTGGATTGTTTTGACCAACTGGACCAACTTCCTGTATATGTCAGGTCATATTACCGATTCGAACCATCTGGAAGAAAAATGGGTGTGGCAGGCATTACGTCAAATGGTATTTCTGGAAGGGGCTTATCTGCGTGGTGAAAGCCGTCAAACTTATGAACATTTACTTGAAACGCTCGGCCCTTCAGAGCTTTTTGAAAGTTTATCGTCCAGTAAAAAACATGATGCAGGCTAGCCTATTTAGAAAGCCTAAAAAAAGCGTTAGAATACTCGGCTTGTTTTTCAATTTAACTGATTAGTGATATTAACCAACATGAATATGTCCACTGCTAACACGGCACGTTTACTGATTACTTGTGAAGATAAACCAGGTATCGTGCAAGCTGTTTCGAGCTTTTTGTATCATCAGGGAGCAAATATTACCGCACTTGATCAATACGCGACTGAAGCTCAGGGCGGACGTTATTTCATGCGTGTTGAATTTGAACTGGACAATTTGCAAAGCCGTAAAGAAAGTTTAACCCAGACTTTTGCCAGCAATGTAGCCGAGCGCTATAACATGCACTGGCGTTTGGCACTGGTTAGTGATGTGAAAAAAGTCGGAATTCTGGTTTCTAAAGTGGATCATGCCTTGCTTGAATTGTTATGGCGCCATGCGCGCGGCGGATTACCGTGCGAAATCACCAAGGTGGTATCGAATCATGACACCTTGCGTGAAGCGGTAGAAAACTTTGGCATTCCATTTGAAGTTGTTCCGGTCAATAAAGAAAACAAACGTGAAGCCTATAGCCAGATTGATGAAATCATGCAGGGTAACGATTTACTGATCCTCGCGCGTTACATGCAGATTTTGGACGAAGAATTCGTGCAAAAGTGGGAAATGAAAATCATCAATATCCACCATTCATTCTTGCCAGCCTTTGTCGGTGCCAATCCCTATAAACAGGCCTATGACAAAGGGGTGAAACTGATTGGTGCAACAGCGCATTATGTGACTGCTGACCTCGATCAGGGCCCGATCATTGAACAGGATGTAGAACGTGTCAATCACGATTTTACCGTAGAGCAGTTGCGTGAACTTGGACAAGATGTGGAGCGAAATGTTTTGGCTCGTGCAGTAAGATGGCATCTGGAAGACCGTATTATTGTCGATGGCAATAAAACCGTTGTTTTCCAATAAGTATTGTTATAACTATCAATTTAAAAGGCATGTTTTAGGCATGCCTTTTTTGTTTTTGATTCAAAAAACTCATCAAAACTGGCATTTTAATAGTTGCAAATGAAAACACTTCTCATTTATTATTGGCGTGCTTTTAATTGTACTAACCGATGAGCCTGATTGCTTAAGTCTTAATTGATCAACAATCGCTTAAATTAGGTAACTGATTTTAATGAGTCAATCTTCCGCTCTAAATATGCAAACTCCCAATCCGATGAAAAAGAAAATTATTACGGCGCTTATTGCTGTTGTGGTCGGTCACATGGGTGTGTTGTGGGCGGTCGGACAAATAAAAACACCAGAATTGAAGCCGATTGAAAAAGAACCCTTAAAAGTCCGCTTCGTTAAAATTCAACAACCCCCTAAACCTATTCCACCTAAGCCAAAAGCTGAACCTAAAAAAGAGCAGCCGAAGCCTAAGCCGGTAAAAGAAGTTAAAATTGTCGAAAAACAGCTTCCGCCACCGCCGAAAAAGGTAGAAAAGGTTCAACAGGTTAAAAAGGCAGAAACAGCAAAACCGGTGATCAAACCGGTTGAAGCACCGCCTAAACCTACAGTAACAACAACAGTTTCTGAAACCAGAGTGGTGAAACCTGCACCGGTAACTCCACCACCCGTACCGGTTACACCGCCGGCGCCAGTCGCACCACCATCGCCACCTGCACCGCCAGCTCCGAAAAATGTTGTGATTGGTTCAGGCGTGGAATGGAGCCGTTCGCCGAAGCCGTCCTATAGCAACAGCGATTTGGAAGGTCAAACGCGTACTGCCATGGTTTATATTGAAGCGAATGAAAAAGGGGTGATTACCTCGGCGCGCATGGTAAGTTCGACGGGTGTTCCTGCTTTAGATGAAAAGATTTTACGCTCAGTGCGTAGTTCCAAATTCAAACCGTACAAAGAAAATGGCGTGGCTTATCCAATCAAGGCTAACCTGCCATTAAAATTGACCTTGAATCCACGCGGCTAACATTTATTAGGAGTTCGAGTATGAACTTTTCAGTTTATTGGCAACATGCTGATGCAGTGAGTAAAACACTGTATTTCGTGTTATTGGCAATGTCGATTGCGACATGGACCATTTTCGTCTTACGTGTAATGGGGACTCGCCAACTGAAGCAACAGGCTTATGCTCAACTTTCTCAGGCCTTAAGCAAGTTAAAAGCAAAATTTGCGCCTTTAAATTTTGAGCAACGTAAAGCCGTAGCAGAACAGGCTTTGTTGCGTCAAATTTCAGCTGAAAAAGCCCATGCAGAAAAAGGCGTGGCAGTGCTGGGTACTATTGCTTCACTGGCACCGTTTGTGGGTTTGTTTGGTACGGTTTGGGGTATTTTTCACGCGCTGGTTGCGGTAGGTAAGAGCGGTCAGGCAGGCTTGGCTCAAGTAGCAACACCAGTAGGTGAAGCCTTGATTATGACCGGTCTGGGTTTGGCGGTAGCGATTCCTGCAGTATTGGCTTATAACATTTGTACCCGTGTGAACCGTGGTTTGTCACATGAACTACAAGACCAGGCACACAGTTTGTTGATTGATACCATGTTGCAACAAGACAGTTCAGCTCAGGTAGCATCTAAAGCAACAACAAATAATTTGGTTGGAGGTCAAGCTTAATGGGCTTTCAATTGGGCGAAGACAACGATGTAGGTATGAATGAGATGAACCTCATTCCACTGATCGATATTATGTTGGTATTGATGATCATCTTCCTGGTGACAGCAACCGTTGCTAACCCATCAATTCCATTAACCTTGCCAAAAACCACGGCGGAAATTACCGAACCGCCACCGAAGGCCATCACCATCAGTATTAATGCCAAGGGTGAAGTGGCCTGGAATGATCAGGTGATTAGCCTTGAAGAACTGCAAACCCGTTTTAATGAAGCAGGGCAGGCGGAACGTAAACCAACTGTTCAACTTCGTGCAGATAAAGAATCACGCTATGACACCGTTGCACAAGTGATGTCACGTGCGAGCGAAGCCGGGCTCAGTGATATTGCCTTTATGAGTGATAACTAATTTGTGTCTAGTCTTAAAAAAGCGACCTTGAGGGTCGCTTTTTTTATGTTTGATCGCAGCTGAAAAGAGCATTTATTCAGATTTAAGCAAGTCTTGAAACTTGCTGCGTAATTTCATCAATTTCGGTGGAATGGAAAAATTACAGTAGCCTTGTGCAGGGTTTCGGGCAAAGAAATTCTGATGATATTCTTCCGCCGGGTAGAACTTCGGTGCAGGGCTGAGTTCAGTCACAATATTCAGGCCTTCAGCTTTTAAATGCTCAATCGCTTGCTCTGCCTGCTGTTGCTGTTCAGCATTAAAATAATAAATCACGGAACGGTATTGGGTGCCAATATCATTGCCTTGACGGTTGAGTGTGGTTGGATCATGCGTGGCAAAAAACACATCCAAAAGCTGGGCAAAGCTGATTTGGGTTTCGTCATAATCAATCAAAATGACTTCTGCATGGTGGGTGTCGCCACGACAAATATCATCATAACTTGGGTGTTCTGTATGGCCGCCGGCGTAACCGCTGACCACTTTTTCCACCCCTTTTAGCTGTAAAAATATGGCTTCGACACACCAGAAGCATCCACCACCCAATAATGCCTGTTGCATAACTTTATCCTGTATTTGTTTATTGTTTTTAATATAGGGGCTTTCTATGAAGCTAAAATGTATTTAAACATTTTAAACACAAAAGCCTGAGCTTTCAGGCTTTTATTTGAACAATTTAACGTGGTTGCACCGGGCTGGTAAATTGCAGTACTACATTGCCGTGACGATCAAGCAGTTTAAGGGTTTTGCCAAAAACCTGATAGTTGGCGACTTTTGCCAAAGCTGCATTAAATTGTTCAGACAGGTTGTTATTGTCCAGACAGGCCATTTTGGTGCCTGCTATTTGACTGAGTACCAGGGTATCTCGACCCGCTTCATAGCTGCCCATAATACGGTTACAACCATCGATACCACTGATCCGTTTGCTTGCTGCATCAAATTGTAAGCTTGGAATATTACGGGCGGTTGCTACTGTCTTGATTTCAGTATTGCCAATATAGGTGACAATCCAGGTACGATTTTGTAGTTGCACCAAGTTCGCCGCCTCAATATTAGAAGCGGCATTTGGTGTGGTTTGACAAGCTGTCAAAGCAATTGCAGCGCCCAGTATGCCTACAGCAAAGAATTTTTTTAACATATTGGATTCTCATTCTTGATTTAATCTATGGTCTATATAAACAAAAAAACAGTCTTTTCACTAGGGTTAAATCTATGTTTTATCTATTTTTACTTTTTTAAATTCAGCTCATTTGTCCGGTATTGGTTTGGGTACGCCCTGACGAATCAGGGTCGAATACTGGCTACTGGAAAGATGTTTCAAATGGCTCACGCGAGGGTTGATATAAGCAATGTCGTACCACTGTTTCATGCTTAAGTCATGTGAAATGGCGTTCAAGTCATAAAGATAATTGGGTAAATAGCCTGAAGCCAGCAGGCGGTAATCTGTGGGTAAAGGTCTTTTAGATATCGCCCGGATCATGTCAAACACCAGCGTGGTACAGTTACTGGTCAGGCTGTTATACCATTTGGGCTGGTGGTTTAATTCATTGGCTTTACGCAGATATTCTTCAAACAGGGCACGTATTTCGCTTTTCGTCATATTCACCGGGAAGAAATAGACGTGTTCGCCACGAATATTGCTGCGGGTATAGATCAGGTCCTGTTCATCTGCCGCAATCAGGCTGAGTTCGTATTTTCTAAAAAAACCGCCATAGGTGGAAAATTCTTCATTTTTTTGTTTACGAATTTCAATCGAAAAGGTCAGGGGTTTGCTATTGGCAAAATCAAAGCTGACTAGGGTATGGGCAATCCGTGGCCCCATCCAATATGAAGTAATGATATTGACACCGGTGATCTGGTTTAAATCAAAATGCCGAGTTTCCCAGCGCTCATCATAACTGCCATCAGCATGCCAGTTAAAATGACGCACGTTGTGTAAGGTCACTTGATCGCCCTGCTGCTGATAAGTCAGCACTTGGGCTACTTCAGGATTCCAGTCACGATCCTGCCTGGCTTCCAGAGCAAAATACCAGAATAAGCCGATGAGAAAAAACACAACATAGATCAGGACATCAGTTTGACGGTTAAACCAATGCTGGCTGATATAGATGCCGAGAATGCTTAAAGCAAAGGCAATCCAGATTCCAATCAATACGCGGGTCATTAACCAGCCCAGTGGTTCCTGAAACCACAAGGCCAGACACAGCCAAATAGAGGACATAATAACGAAAAGACTGAACACGGTATGGAATAGCACCATGCCCAAAGCAAGAAGGAATTCTCTTGTTCCAATATTATGCATATTTGACTGTTATCTATAATTATTGCCTTTATTTTCGGTAAGTTGCGAACTCAAAAGCAATCCCAGTTTTGTCGTCAATATGTTGTTCTGAAGCGACCTTTTTAAATTCAGACGGAATTTCAGGATAGTAGGCATTGCCTTGAACATTCAGTTCAACATGGGTGAGTTCCAGGCGGTCTGCAATATCCATGGTTTGTTTAAAGATTTCTCCGCCACCAATCACAAAGATCGCATCCGGTTTTTCTGAGGCTTTGACATCGGCTACTGCTTGAGATAAAGCATCTTCAATCGAGTGGGCAACTTTGGCGCCTTCAAATGACCAGTCATTGTCCCGGGTAATGACCCAGTTAACACGTTTCGGCAAAGTGCGGCCCATAGACTCTAAAGTCTTGCGGCCCATGACCACCACACCACCTTGAGTGATTTCCTTAAAGTGCTTAAGGTCAGCAGAAATATGCCACGGCAAGTCATTATCTTTACCAATGCAGCGTTGCTGATCCATGGCTACAACATGCACAACTTCTAAATTCTGGAAGGTCATTTATTTAATCCTTGTGAATAATCCCAAAATCCTTTCTACAATTTTCCCCTTTAGTAAAGGAGGGAAGATGGATTTAAAAGTTTTGATTTTTAATTCCTTCTCTTGCGCCATATATGGCTCAGGGAGAAGGTGAGGATGAGGGTATTAATTTACCTCTCCCCTTGCGAAACAGTGTTTCTCCTCTCCTAAGAGGAGAGGGAACTCTAAAAAGGAAAATTAAACCGCAACTGGTGCCTTAATTGCAGGATGTGATTCGTAACCAACAATTTTAATATATTCAAATTTAAAATCGAAGATGTCTTGGATTTCAGGATTTAGCTTTAATTGGCAAAGTACCATCGGCTCACGGCTGAGCTGCAATTTGGCCTGTTCAAAGTGGTTAGCATACAAATATGTATCACCTCTAGCCCAGACAAAATCGCCCACACCTAAACCGCAGACTTGCGCAATCATATGCGTGAGCAGCGCGTAGCTGGCAATATTAAATGGAACGCCTAGAAACCTTATACCCCCAAGTTTCTACACATTATGCTTGGATAAATAGGCAATTAATACCGTATGCTAAATGTGCATTTTTTATTTTGCACAATTAGTCTATCCAAAACATTGTTAAAAAGAGCCTAAACTAAATTATACCTACAATCTACACACAGTCGGTTGCTTTCTAAGAAGCTTATTATAGATATATCTAACACACTTAACCAATCCTGTAGTTCTATAAATAGAATCCTAAGTTCTTTCCAGAGTACACGACCTTACTAGATGCAACCGGTTTCTAATAATGGAAAAAGTATCCTGAAATACACTCATGACTTTATAGGATTTAGAAACATCTAAAAGTTATTCAGCTAAATTGAATATGCTAATGATTTGATTATGAATAGGTAACATTAAAAAGTGACCTTTATTTGATTGAGATATGACCTTTTATCACAATAGGGAACTTTCTCTTTTTTAACCTCAATGTCATATCAAGTTGAGACTAATTCACTTAAGCTCTAATTAAGTTTATTCCTTAATAATCATCCAATAAGAAATTAGATAAACCCCCTCTCTTTTGATTCGGACAATCTAACCTAGAAGTCATTATTTATGCCTACAGTCTGCTTTTGTGCTGATGATTTTGCTATGAATCCCCAAATTGATCAGGCAATTTTCCAGTTAATTGAACGGGGTTCCTTACAGGCAACCTCCTGTATGACACAATCACCTTTGTGGGCAAATGAGGCATTAAAATTAAAACAATATGCGACAACGATTGATATTGGCTTACATTTAAATTTGACTCATGTCTTTGATGCTCAAACCTTTAGTTATCCGCTTGCGCAACTCATGCTGCGTGCATGGTCCCATCAGCTCGACAAAACATTAATCCGAAAAAGCATTCAGCAGCAATGGGATCATTTTGTTGAAGTCCTAGGACAGCAACCACACTTTGTTGATGGCCATCAGCATGTCCATCAGTTTCCGGTCATACGAGAAATCTTGATTGACTTCTTAAAAGAGCAGCGGTTTAAAGGCTGGATTCGTAGTCTGAGTCACACAGTCAATATTGCCCCCTATCAATTCAAAAGTCAGTTGTTGCAAATGTTAGGAGCAAAGCGTTTAACACGATTATGCCAAGAAGCAAATTTTGCCCAAAATGAACAGTTCGCCGGTATCTATGATTTTTCCATTACCCATTATCCAAATCTATGCCAGCAATGGTTCAGTCATGCTGAACATCAGTTACTGATTATGTGTCATCCGTCTATTGGAATTCCAGATACTCCGGATTCGATTTATAATGCACGCATACAAGAATATAATTATTTAACTTCAGAACAATTTTTTCACGACTGTACTAACAACAATATAAAACTTGGTCGTATTGGTGGATATAATGTCTAATTTTAATCCTTTTTTATGCTGCGTTGTTCCTGCTCACAATGAAGCAGAAAACCTGAAAAATTTTATTCCAGCATTATCTACAATGCTTAAACAAGAAAATATTCGATTTGAAATCATTGTTATAGATGATGGTAGTAAAGATAGCACTATTGAAGTATTACAAGGCCTGCAGAAAGACTATCCTTTACGTGTGCTAGAGTTTTCCCGTAACTTTGGTAAAGAAGCTGCTTTATATGCTGGTCTAGATCATGTTGATGCTGATCTGGCACTCTTGATTGATGCCGATTTCCAGCATCCAATCAATGTGATCCCGACCATGTTGAGCTTATGGAAAGAAGGTTATGAGATGGTTTATGGCATCCGTAACCGGGAAACCGAGTCCTGGCTAAAAAAATTATTCACCCATATTTACTACAAAATTCTCAATGCCAGCTCTACATTAAATATCCCGGAAAATGCTGGTGATTTTAGATTGCTCGATGCCAAGGTAGTGCATGCCATCCGTGACTTGCCTGAACGTAATTTGTATATGAAAGGCCTTTATGCCTGGGTGGGTTTTAAAAGTATCGGCATTTTGTTTACCGAAAAAGAACGCCAATGCGGTCGGTCGAGTTTCAATTTTAAATCTCTGCTCAATCTTGCCATTTCAGGTTTAACGGCCTTTTCTGACTTACCGTTAAGGATCTGCATTTATTTAGGCATCCTTCTGGGTATTTTCTCTTTTAGCTATGGCTGCTGGATTACAGTACAAACCCTATTCGAGGGAGCCAAAGTACCTGGTTGGGCAACGCTAGCCGCTGGTTTAGCCTTTTTGGGGGCAATCCAACTGATTTTTATTGGTATTTTAGGGGAATACATCAGCCGAATTTATTCAGAGGTCAAAGCCCGACCCAAATATATTATTGCTGCTGAACATTCAAAAAACAGACAGGCTGTGCCTGAAACAGAATCAAAATCATAAAGCCTTAAGTTATGTTATCCACCCACTTATTTTTTCAATTTCTGCGTTTTGGAATCATTGGTTTACTGGCCGCTTTGACCCATTATGCCTTGGCAATGCTGCTTATTCATCAACAGATGAACATTGCAGTGGCGAACTTATTGGGTTTTTTGAGCGCATTCTGGGTGAGTTATTTTGGCCACCGCATCTTTACCTTTAATGTCATCCAGATTTCACACCGCCAGACGCTGCCAAAATTTATTATTGTGGCAGTTACTGGCTTTGTTTTTAATGAAACGATGCTCATCGCGTTGCATCATTTCACGTCTTATCCGATTTCAATTTTACTGATTATCACAATTATCGTTACTGCCTTATTTACTTTTTTTCTTAACCGGATCTTTGCATTTAAACCTTAGGGAATTCCGCTATGAAGCCACTTTTCCGTTCATCAAAATTAATGCTGTGGTGCATCAGCATCTGGTTGATCGCTTGTGCCGGCATTCGTTATTTTTCCCTTCCGGATGAAGGCCGTTATGGTGATATCAGCCGGGTTATGCTGCAATCTGGTGACTGGTTAGTGCCTCGTCTTAATGGTCTGCCTTTTATGCATAAACCACCATTGTTGCACTGGATCAGCAGTGTGTTGATGGAAATTTTTGGAGTGCATGTCTGGGTACTCCGCCTCGTACCTACACTGGCCGGGATTATGATGCTCGTTGGCTTGTTCTGGTTTCTAAAAAAACATTGTAATGAACGGATTGCCCAACTTAGTGTAGTGATCTTGGCTACCAGCCTGCTTTTTTTCGGCAGCAGCCAGTATGTTAATCATGATCTGTTGCTTGCTTGCTGGATCAGCATCACTATTCTATGTTTTGCCGACTTTACTCTTTCAGGAGAAAAGTCAGTTCTGTGGATGGGATATGTGGCGTGTGCCTTAGGTTTTTTAACCAAAGGACTGATCGGTATTTTAATTCCGGGAATGGTTATTCTGCTCTGGGTTCTCGCAAGCAAACAATGGAAAAAAATTCCTTCTCTGCTTAACCCTATCGGTTTAATTATTTTCTGTGTGATTGCGCTGCCTTGGGTTTATCTGATGCATTTAAAATACCCGGCCTTTTTGCAGTATTTTTTCATCGACCAGCAATTCAGCCGCTTTAGCTCGGATCAGTTTAATAACAAGCTGCCTTGGCCATTTTATTTATTCTGCTTGTTGATCAGCTTTTTACCCTGGTTCTTTGTTTCACAATTTAAATTCTCAAAACAGGATTTCAGCCAATCACTCGGTCCAAGTATTTTAACCTTAATGCTGATCTGGTTTGTTTCTGTGACGACCTTTTTTTCAATTCCTCCATCAAAACTTGCAGGTTATATTCTGCCAGCAACGCCTCCCTTGGCGGTGTTCATCGCCATCATGGTGGATCGAGTCCTGACCAGTAACAAAATAAACCGTTTTCAAACCTGGGCAACGCCTGTTTTGGTTCTTGTTGTAGGTGTAGCTTTTATTAGCTTACCTTTTACCGCAAGGCCGAAAAATCTACTCTATGTCAATATTACCGCACTCTATAGTTTGGGAGCTGGAATTCTTATATTCAGTATTCTGCTCATTTTTTATTATCTCAAACAGCGAATTTCCTATTTTTCGCTCATGTTCAGTATGGCAATAATGCTCTGTATGAGCGTGAGTCTTGGGGTCAGAATTCTTGATGTTCAAAATAATGCTAATCAGGTTTCTTTCCAGAAAAATATTACGGCAAATATGCCAATTGTGTTTTATCACAACTATTTTTATGATGTTCCATTCCTTCTCAATCTACAAAAACCTGTTTATTTGGTGGATGACTGGGAGAATGCCAGCCAGGACAGTAGTTCAGAACAACTCAAGGATGGCCTGATTTTTGAACCCGAACGTAGGCAATACCTGTGGTCCGATTCCATCCTGGATCAAAAAATCAAATCTGGAGAAGCCCTTGTCGTGCTGGCTCGCAGCAACTCCTTTAACCCTCATTATGCGAATGTTCAAGTTTTACATTATCGCAATTATGATGTGTATTTTTTTAATAATATCGGTTCAGTACAAAAATAAGACCAAGCCTGCATTTGCAGGCTTTCCCCGATCCAATGTCTGAAATAACATTTATGAGCTGCCTATTAAAAATAAATCTTCGTGCCCAAAATTTCTAAGCGTCTGGCAATGTCTTTTTAAGACTATAGCAGTACCCTTTATAGGCTAGAAAAGAGGTATGTTGAAATTACAAAAGATCTTCAATTTGGGAGATGATATGCAGCCAACTTGGGCTACCATTACTTTACTAGACAAATTTTATCTATTCTTTTTTCATCGGTTCAGTTTTATATAAATATTTAAAATTCAGGAAAAAATATGAACAATAATTATCCTAAACCTATGATAATAATGCACTGGATTACCTTTGTTTTAGTTGTAATTGTATATTTGACGAGTGGAGATCCAACAAGAACAGGCTTGCAGGGCCAGATTCATGTTATAGGCGGAATTTCAATATTTATTCTATTTTTCGTGAGATTGAGTTTTGTTTTTCTCTATAAAAGAAATATTCCTCAAAATGAGATAATTAATTCATATCAAATAAAATTATTTAAAATTGTCAGATTTACGCTTTACTTAAGTTTATGTGTCGTTCCAATAGCGGGCTGGCTTGCATTATCGAGTTTCACGGATAATTTCAAAGTTTTATCTTTTAATTTGCCACTTTTGAGCAGTGTTAGAGAGGTTAAATATATTGGTCAGATACATCAATTTTTAGGTAACTTCTTTATTACAGTCGTAGGTTTACATGCTTGTGCTGCATTAATCCACCATTTTATTTTCAAAGATAATGTATTAAAAAGTATGCTTTTTAAAAAAATGAAATGATTTAGATCTATAACTATAAAAAATAGGCATATTGTTCACCCAGAACAACATGCTTTATCGATATAAAGCATGTCAGACAGGTCAAATATTGCTATAGACTTATTATCTATACTCCTCATAGAAGTGGGAATATTTGGATCATATAAAAAAGGTATCTTATGCCACCGCAACATTAAATAATGATCCGATCCAAGCACTGAATAACATGGCGATAATTCCCCAAATCATCACCCGAATCGAACCTCTCCAAATACTTGCACCGCCAGCATAACTGGCCAAGGCACCCATAATTCCGAGACTTAATACCCCAATCAGCATGACGCCTTTCTCTAAGTATTGCTCAGGCAGCAACATAATTGAAATTAAAGGAAATAATGAGCCTACAGTAAATGCAATGGCTGAAGAAAACGCAGCGCGAAAGGGCTGGGCAGAGGTATGATCTAAAATACCAATTTCATCACGAGCATGTGCATCTAAAGCATTGTGTGCAGTCAGTTGTTGCGCGACTTCTTGCGCTAAAGCGGGTTGTAATCCACGCTGTATGTAAATATTTTTTAGCTCATTTAATTCATGTTCAGGATAGCGTTGCAGTTCACGTTATTCCATCTCCAGATCATTCTGTTCAATGTCTTGCTGAAATAATCCCGTCATTTGCCCCCAGCACAGCTGCACGTAACCATCCCGCACGTTCGATGTAATGTTTTTCAAGATGATAAGAATGGCGCACAAGGTATATCCTTTTTTGTTATCAGGATGATTATAATAAATTTATTTCTTAGATTAGCATTTGTAGAGATTGTTATTGGCTAATTTCAAAAATCGTGTTTAACAAGAGGGAAAAATAGTTAATAGCTCAGCGCCCTACAGCACGAGTACATGTAAGAAATAAAAGGCTTTTATCATAACCTCGATTACCATAGGCCTTTGTCTGTAATGCTTCAGCGATTGTTTGTTGAGACAGCAGGGATACACGCTTGGACTGCTCCCCGTATACTGAATAAGCCTTATCAATAGATTTGTGAAATAAAGCTCTTAAACTCTATAATACTGAATGACCTCATCAGGGAAAAATGTGTTGTGGCCACACATCACTAGAAAAATTGCCTGATGGGAAAAAATTTAGCTCAAATTAACTTGGTAGGCACTCTAAAAAGGGTAACTGCCAGATCAGTTTTGAGTTAGTGCAATTAAGGTGGTTGAATGAAACAATATCTAGATTTGTGTCAACGCATAGTTGATGAAGGTGTATGGGTTGAAAATGAACGAACTGGAAAGCGTTGTTTAACCGTTATTAATGCTGATTTGGAATATAACGTAGGAGCTAATGAATTTCCTTTAGTGACTACCCGAAAAAGTTATTGGAAAGCAGCTATTGCAGAGTTGTTAGGGTATCTACGTGGGTATGATAATGCAGCTCAGTTTCGTGCTATTGGTTGTAATACCTGGAATGCCAATGCCAACGATAATGAAGTCTGGTTAGCTAATCCTCATCGTAAAGGTGAAGATGATATGGGCCGAGTATATGGTGTACAAGGACGTCATTGGCGTAACTCTGCAGGAGAAGAATTTGATCAGCTTCGTAAGATCTATGATGATTTGCGTAATGGTATTGATGACCGAGGTGAAATTCTAACATTCTACAATCCAGGCGAGTTTCACATGGGATGTTTACGTCCTTGTATGCATACCCATACGTTTTCTTTGGTGGGGGATACGCTTTACTTAACTTCATCGCAGCGTTCATGTGATGTGCCATTAGGTCAAAATTTTAATCAAATTCAAGTTTTTACTTTGCTGGCTCTAATGGCTCAAATTACCGGACATAAGGCTGGAAAGGCTTATCATAAGATCGTAAATGCACATGTTTATGAAGATCAATTAGAACTCATGCGCGATGTGCAATTAAAACGTGAACCGTATCCTGCACCGAAACTTCATATCAATCCTAATATTAAGAGTCTTGAAGATATTGAAACATGGGTGACATTAGATGACTTTGAAGTTGAAGGTTATCAGTATCATGAAGCAATTGCTTATCCATTTTCAGTATAAATAAATATTTTCGAATAAGAAGGGAGTTTCTTTTTAATGAAGATTCGAAACTTTCATCAAAATGGAACACTTTCTTATTTTTAACTTAATGTCTAAGCTGATCTGAACTAATACCCCTTTGTTCCAATAATTTTTTTAACCGTTCGATCTCCTGGTTAGCGTCAAAAAGCGACTTTTGGTCTGTTTCATATAACGTCTTATAAGGATCTCGTGATTCTCTCATTTTTTGAAATCGCTTATCTGAATGCTCAAAAAAACGCTTCATATCTTGGTATTCATTAAACCAGTCGATAACCTCGTTTTGAGTTTGTTATTAAGGATCAAGCTTCTGTTGAATCAGCAGGGTTTAAAAATTATCAGAATAAAAAAAAGTGAAATGTTTATGTCCAGTCTTTCTGAGCATGCATCACAAATGCTGTGTCGCAATCGCTATAAAATGTTCCAAATGTATTGCTGATGTTGAATTGAATTCAACATATTTTAACAAAGCATTGAAAATGTAGCGTATGTTTCATTTTTTCATTTGCTCCCTTCAAGCATATCAATGTATGGATGAAAGACGCTAAACCCCAAGACAGTATATTGCTGATTAAGTGAGCATAAATTAAATTTATAGATTTCTGTATTTATAAAAGTTAACAAAAATTAATCATTTAACTCGATTTTAAGGGGGCTGTTCATATTTGATTACATTTATTAGATGAAAAATCACATTTTAGGAGTTACTATCTTGCCGTCGAAATGAATGAAAAGCCGGTCGTTGAAGGCTTAGGAGTGTTTGGTAAAGAATGGCTTATGATCATAATGTAAACATGAGTGAAGTACATGCTCCTGTTCAGGCAAACATCATAATTCGTTCCCAATCGGGTAGAAATTCTAAAAAATCTAAAGAATTTCAGACTGTCGAAGCAACACAAAAAAATAATATGCTTGCCAAAAGTGGACAGCGAATTGATATTAATAAATTTACTGATTTCTTGCAGGGCGTTTCTTCCAATAGCAGTTCAAAAAAGTGTGCCAAAAGTATCAGGCTTGCTTTGGAATCAGCCGGTGCAAGATTTCAAAGTCATCCCGTCGCGGCGGCAGACTGGGGAAATACGTTGATGAACATTGGTTATCGACAAATTAATCCTAAGTTCGATGCCCCGAAAGAAGGTGATATTTATATTATTGATCGAACCGGCAAGCATATGTATGGACATATTGCAGGATTTAACGGTAAGCAATGGGTATCTGACTTTAAGCAAAGAAGTTATGATGTTTATAATGAAAAAGGTTTGACCTACAAATATTACCGTCCGAGCTTTTAGTTTTTAAAAGTTAAAACATTTAAAACAGAAAAGTTCAGCAGGAATTTTTCTGATAAAAAAAGATGCCACTTGGGCATCTTTTTTTATTTCACTTTTAACTTAAGGCAATGGCTTGATTGGGCTACCGCCTAAAGACTGCATCAAGGTGACATAAGCATTGTATTGGCTCTGTTTGGTTTGAACCAAAGACAAACGTGCATTACGTGTGGTTTCCTGAGCATCGAGCAGATTTTTCAGGGCGATGGCACCGTTACGGTAGCGTACTTCAGTCAAACGTTCAGTTTTCTCGGCAAGCTGCACATTGCGTTCTTGCAAAGCCACCTGTTTGTTTAACTCGGTACGGGCTGATAGTGCATTTTCAACATCGGCAAAGGCCTGATATAGACTTTGACGATACTGAATAATCGCTTTTTCATAATCCAGGTCACTAATCGCCAAATCTTTTTTCATGTCGTTATATTGCAGGAACGGCAGGCTGAGATTTGCACCTAGGGTTAAAACTGGGTTTTGCAACAGGTTGGTTAACGATGTGCTGGAAGAACCCAGGTTTCCAGTCAAATTAATCGAAGGGTAATAACTGGCTTTGGTGGCATCTTTATTGGCAAGTGCCTTGCGTAAACGTAGTTCACTGGCTTGCAAGTCTGGACGACGTGACAACAGGTCTGCCGGTAAGCCGGCTGAAATTGCCGGTAAGACAATACGCGGTAAACGCTGCGGCTCAGTAATATTGAGTTGTTGCACCGGTTGCTGCATCAAAACAGCTAAAGCCGTTTTGGTTTCTACTTTTTGCTGTTCTATCTGGCTTAAGGTCGCTCTTTGGCTTTGCACCGACTGTTCAGCTGAAGTTAAGTCCAGACCGGAAACTGCACCGGCACGGTATTGGGTACGAACCAACTCAAAGGTTTTTTGCGTACTCGCCAGGTTTTGCTGGGCAATTTGATAACGTTCATTCAGATAACCCAACTGCCAATATAAATTTGCCGTAGTGGCAATCAGACTTTGTGCAGTAGCTTGCAAGTCCTGTTCGGTGGCTAAGGCTTCCCATCTGCTGGCTTCAGTTTGTCGAGCCAATTTCCCGAACAAGTCCAGTTCATAGCTTACGCCACCACTTACAGACAGACCGCGTGAAGCATCATCATCAGAATTCAGGTCAATACTATGTCCTGCCGAAACGCTGGAACTGACCCGTGGGCCTTGCTGGTTTTTTGCCAAACCAGCCTGTAAACGTGCCTGCTGCAAGTTAATCCCGGCAACCGCCAAATCGGTATTGCTGGTTAAAACCTGATTGACCAATTGATTTAGCTGCGCATCGCCAAACAATGTCCACCATTGATCAGCATAGACATTGGCATGCACTTGCTGACTCATGGCTTTGCTGTTATGGAAACTACCAGGAATATTCACGGCAGGCTGTTGATACGGTGATTTTACCACCGCTGCACAACCGACCAGTGAGCCAGTTAAAATAAGGCTAGCAATAAGCTTGGTAAAATTCATTTGCATTCTATTTATCCTTATTCGCGAGAAAGTGCATCCACAGGGTTAAGCTGTGCTGCATTACGGGCAGGGATAAAGCCGAAGATAATCCCGATCATGCTTGAGCAGACGAAGGCCGCCACAATGGAGGTGGTGGAATAGGCCATCTGGAAGGTACCGCTGGCAAACTGGCTAATCAGCTGTCCAATGCCTAAAGATAAAAGCACCCCCAGGATCCCGCCTAAAATACAGACCAGTACCGCCTCAATCAGGAACTGCTGCAAGATGTCACTTTGACGGGCACCGACCGCCATACGCACCCCAATTTCCTGAGTACGTTCAGTCACCGATACCAGCATGATATTCATGACCCCAATACCACCAACAATTAATGAAATGACTGCAATCGCAGAAACCAGTAAGGTCATGGTTTGTGTGGTTTGCTGGATGGTCTCACGAATACTGTCGGCATTTTGGGTAAATACATCCTGTGCGCCGTGGCGTTGTACCAATAAATTCAGAATGGCATTTTCAGCTGCTGCACTCGGGTATTCATCTTTGATGCGCACGATGATGCTGCGTACATTGGCCTGACCCAGCATGCGGCTCATCACGGTCGAGTAGGGCAGATAAACATTCAGGCTGTCAGAATTACCCATCATCGATTTTTGTGCTTCAATCACGCCAATGATACGACTGGGAACACTACCGAGCAGAATGACCTGACCCACAGGATTAGTGCCATCGCTAAAGAATGTTTTTTGGGTATTGTTGTCAATCACCACGTCCTGAGCACGTTCAGTCACACCTTCTTTGTCAAAAGGCTGTCCGGACTGAAAGTTCATGCCTTTGACATAGAAGAAGTCTTCACTGACGCCATTCACGGTGGCAGAGGCTTCGGTATCTTTAAAGCGTGCAGTAATGTTGTTGGTGACAGAAGGGCTGACCCCATCGACATAGGGTTGTTCAGCTAGTGCATCGGCATCCGCAGGAACCAGAGTTTTTACCTGTGCCGTTTTGGAATTATCACCAAAGCCACGGCCCTGATAAACAGTAATGGTGTTGGTTCCAAGACTGCTGATATTTTCCAGAATCTGTTTTTGTGAACCATTGCCCAGTGCCACCACAGAAACCACCGATGCAATCCCAATAATAATCCCGAGCATGGTCAGGAAAGTGCGCATGCGGTGGGCGTTCATGGCCAGCAGCGCCATACGAAAAGCTTCGCCTAGCCGGTCCGCAGCAGAGCGCCAAGAAGACGTTTTTCTCTGTGCGGTTTGTTCTAAGGCCTGTTTTTCTAAAACTTCATCTGTGGCAACTTCAGGCACATTTGGTTTATCTGAAATAATGTTGCCGTCACTAATTTCAATAATACGCGAGGCATTTTTGGCAACGTTATGATCGTGGGTAACGAGGATGATGGTATGACCTTTGGCATTCAGCTCGCGCAAAATACGCATCACCTCAATACCGCTGTTTTTATCCAGTGCGCCGGTCGGTTCATCGGCCAGAATCACATCGCCACCGTTCATCAAGGCACGGGCAATCGAAACACGCTGTTGCTGACCACCGGACAACTGACTGGGACGGTTTTGGGTTTTTTCAGCCAATCCCAGATCTGTGAGCAGTTGGGTCGAGCGTTGTTGACGGGCGGACGTATCTACCCCGGCATAAATGGCCGGAACTTCAACGTTACCTGCCGCAGTTAAATCACCCAATAAATGATAGCGCTGGAAAATGAAACCAAAGTATTCACGGCGCAGTTGTGCCAGTTCATCTGCTTCTAATTTGCGGGTTTCACGTCCTTTAACCTGATAGCTACCCGCAGTCGGTTGATCCAGACATCCCAAAATATTCATCAGGGTGGATTTTCCCGAACCGGACTGCCCGACAATGGCCACCAGTTCTCCCGGGTAAATCTCAAGATTAATGCCCTTTAAAATCTGAATAGTGCTTTCCCCAGCGGGGAATTCACGAGTCAGATCTGTGACCTTGAGCAAAGGTTGTTGATCTTGACTCATGATTACATTCTCACTGGACCTGCACCACCACCTACACGGTTACTGCGTTTGGCAGCATCATTTGAGGTATCGGAAGCATCTGCAATCACCACTTTGTCACCTTGTTTTAAGCCTTTGATGACTTGGGCGGTAACACGGTTATTCAAACCTACCAGTACCGGCTGTGGTTTTGCCGAGCCATCTGCCTGAACCACGCGAACCATCGACATAGAGGCTTTACCTTGTTCAATCAGTGATTTTTCTTCAGCAGACAGTTCCAGGCGTTTAGGACGGTCAGTTTTAGCTTGATCATTATCAGTTGAATTTTGTTGTTTTGCCTGGTCTGCATTACGATCACCACGTTTGCCTTGCGGGCGATTTGAACTTTGCAAAGCTGCTGCAGGTACAGTTAGAACATTTTTTGCTTCACTGAGTACGATATAAACCTGTGCAGTCATATCAATACGAAGTTTGCCATCTTCATTGGGTACGTCAAACAAGGCGTTGTAATACACCGCAGTACTTGAAGATGAAGTGGATGAATTATTGCTTTCTGTATTGATAGAATTGGGAGCCGGTTCTACTTGACGTAGTTTGGCATAATGTTTTTTGTCACTATTACCCAGAGTAGTGAAATACACGGTTTGACCTTCTTCAACTTTCATTACGTCGGCTTCAGAAATTTCAGCCTTAATCGTCATGTTGTCGAGTTTGGCCAGTTTGACGATGGTCGGTGCGCTTTGGTTGGCGTTTACAGTTTGACCTTCCTCGGTCACAATCGCCACAATAGTGCCATCCATAGGTGCAACAATCTGGGTATAGCCCAAATCTTCTTTTGCTGTGGCCAAGGTTAAACGAGATTGTTCAATTTGCGCATTAATCGCCAAAATGTCAGCTTGTGCTGTTTTGTAGCTCGCCAATGCGGACTCGAGTTCAGCACGTGATGTCGCATCTTGGGCATACATGGCTTGCTGACGTTGATATTCAGCTTGAACTTTTGCTAAGTTGGCTTGTTTGACTGCCAGTTGAGCCTGCTGGTTTTTAATGCTCGCTTCAGCCGTTTTCAGGCCATTTTCCTGACGAATCGAATCAATTCGGGCAATCAGTTGACCTTGTTTCACTTGGTCGCCCAATTTCACATACATCTTTTTGACCTGTCCAGATACCTGTGCACCGACGCTGACCATTTTGGTCGCTTCAAGTACACCAGTTGCAAGCACCGAATCTTCAATGTCACCGCGGCTGACTTCACTGCTAATGTATTGCGGTGCTTGCTCTTTCGGTTTCAGAAACAACCAGGCTGTGACTGCAATAGCAAGAATACAGACCACCGCAACAACTATTTTGGACGGTTTTATTTTTGGCATAGTGAGCTGATAAATGAGGAAAATTAGACCAATTATAAAAGTTAAATAAGGATAAAACGTGAACTTTTTAAAAAGAAATGAGAATTATTTTCTTTTTTAAGCTTCTCTTGAAAAATTTTCTAAAAAGAGAGTGGAGTCATTTTTAACAAAACTTTTAGCATGAATGAATAGAGGAGAGAAATTTTATTAAATTTTGATTCCATCAATTTTCTAAAAGATGATTTTCAGCCTGATGATTGAGTTTTTTACAACACTGCTGAGAAATTGGAATGTCGTTCACTGAATCCGTGGTATCAAGATAGATTGGATTTTAGTCGAATGATAATGGATTTATTTAATGATTTTTATTTAAATAGCTTTTTCGTGCTGGATATGTTGATTTCTTTTTTACCTTCACCCTCCTGAGTTTCCAACTGGTACACATAATTTAAAAAATCTTTGTTTTATCTCTAGATTTAAGTAAAAAAAGTTTGTAGTATTAAATCCATAAAATAATTATGGGTTTAATAATAAGAGCATTAATCCCCATAATTATGCGAAAAAGATCATAACTTTAATATGAAAATTTGTAAGGGGTAAGTGATGGAATGGAATGCAACCTATAATATTGGGATTGATGTGATTGATAATCAGCATCGTCAGATATTGGATTACATTAATGCGTTGGAAAAAATTAGAGGGAGTGGGGATCGCAACCAGATCAAGGAAGTCCTGGATGATTTGATTGATTATACCCAATCGCATTTTAGCTTTGAAGAAAACCTGCTTGAGCAGGTACGTTATCAGTATTTGCCTTCTCATAGAGGTATACATGAATTATTTGTTAAACGGCTAAATGATTATCGTCATAAATTTGACAAGGGAGAGTCGGTTGAAAATGATTTATATCGACTATTGTCAAAGTGGTTGATTAATCATATCCAGCATGACGATCAAGACTATGTGGATGCAGTGCGTGACAATATGCTGCACTATCTGCGTACACAGGAACAAAAGAAAGGCAAAAGCTGGTTTTCGCGCTTTTTTAGTTAAGCACTTGATTCAAATAAGTTTTGACCGCACATGCTACTGATGGCTTGTAGGACCAGATGTTCAGGATTCTCGTCCCCCAAACCTTTAATGGATGCATCAATGCGCAACAACAGGGATGGCCAAGTCAGGAAACAGTTTGGATTGAGCCGTCTTAAGGCCTGCTGATATTGACTGACTTTATTTTTCCAGATTCCAAGTTGCAAGGCATTTTGCGGCTGTTCAAACAATTGCATCAGTAAACGCATTTCTTTACTGATGCTCCACAAAATCAGGCTCATCGGCTCACCTGAAGCAATCAGATACTGGAAAATTTTAATCGCCTGAGCCAGGTTGCCGGCAAGCAGAGCATCATTTAAGTCATATGTAGTATAGCGAGATTGGTCTTGTAAGCATGAATACAAATGATCAATCTGAATCACGTCTACATCGGCAAAAGTATCGCTGACGCGCATTAAACTGTTTTTGGCTGCCAGCAGGTTGTGCTCATGGTGTTGTTCCAGCCAAGCCCAAGCATCATTGGCCAGTTTAATCCCTAGCTTTTCTGCCTCAATGCTTAAAATCCGTTGCCGGTCTTGCGGATAATTTGCGGTAAGCGGCACAGTAACACCATTGGCATCGACCACCTGAAAGAAACTGGATTTTAAGCTACTGCTGTCCTGTTTCGGCATCACCACCAATAGCAGGTTCTGCTCATTGTGCTGGATATAGCTTTTCAGTTGTTTGATGCCGTTGGCATCGGGCTTGATATTGCCATGTACTTCAACAGCCAGTTGCGTAGAAAATAATGACAGGCTATTTAAAGCATTAAAGACATTTTTCCAGTCACTGACATTGCTAACGTCATAACGCTGACGTTCAATTTCCTGTTTGTGCCAGCTTTGACGAAAAGCATCTAGTAAATTCTGTTCAAGCAAAGGTTCTTGACCATACATAATCCAGGCACCACGAGCTTCATCAACACGTTTTAGGGCTTGGGGATAGTCAAGTTTCATAGCGCTGTTATCTATATTTAAGGTTGTGTGGTTGAGTTGGCCGGTTTGGTGACCACTTTCGGTAGGCGGTTGGATGAAATCTGACGCACAATTTGCTGTGCCACATCATCAACAATCACCTGATTAAGATATTTTTGTTCCTGGTCATCAGTGTTTACAGTGGCCACATCATATTGATAGCTGCGTGAAGCGGTAATGGTGCGCGGTTCAGTCACCGGATTACCTTGTGCATCTTCAATACGGAAAGTCACGGTTAAGCGCAGTAAGGTTTCTACCAATTTACCGTTTAACTCATGACGTTGTGGTGTGTAATCCAGTACACGCAACACGTAGGCATCAGAACTATCGCTGAGCTGAATGCCTGTGGCACCTAAATAAATTGCAAGTTTTTCATATAAGTCTTCTGTATTATTCGGCAAGACCAATTTCATTTTAGAATAAGCCACAGGAGCAGTTGTCGGATTGGTGCCTTTTAAATGGAAGCCACAACCCACTAAGCCTGCACTTAGACCACAAGTTAAAACAATTGCTGCTAAACGTTTGCCCAAATGCATGCGTTATCCTCTGTATTGTTCTTCAAAGAAAAAGGAAGATTGAAATATTTAGTGATTGTATGTGCAAAGCCCGTTGGCTGGCAACGGGCTTTGTTTGGGTTTTGTTTTTAATTCCTAATGAAAAGTTCCTTCTCCCTCTGGGAGAAGGTTAGGATGAGGGTTGAAATTTACCTCTCCCTAACCCTCTCCTGAAAGGAGAGGGGATTTTCCAAATTTAATTAAACAACAAGGTTCACCAGTTTATTCGGTACCACAATTTCTTTCTTGGTTGGACCAGTCAAGAATTGTTGAATTTCAGGTAGTGCTTTTGCTTGAGCCAAGATCTCATCTTTCGATGCATCTACAGAGACTTCAAGTTTGCCACGAAGTTTACCGTTGACTTGTACCACAATTGTTTGGGTATTACGCGTTAATGCAGATTCATCCACAGCAGGGAATAAAGCATTTGTTAATTCGATACCAAACTCAGCCAATAAAGTTTGACTTAAGTGCGGTGCAAACGGAGCAAGTAAAGTTAGAAGAGTCGTGATGGATTCACGTGCGACAGCAACATCGTCGTCATCTTTTGCTTCAAACTTGTTATTGGTATTTAAAAGTTCCATCAACGCAGCAATAGCCGTGTTAAATGCATGACGACGTTCGATGTCATCACCCACTTTCTGGATGGTTTCATGCGTTTTACGACGTAAGTCTTGCGCAGCAGTAGAAAGTTTTGCTGCATCAAATGCAGTTGCAGCATTGCCTTTTTCAAGGAAGCTTGTAGCTAAACGCCATACACGTTTCAAGAAGCGGTTTGCACCTTCAACGCCTGCGTCAGACCATTCAAGTGATTGATCTGGTGGTGCCGCAAACATCATGAATACACGTGCAGTATCTGCGCCGTATTGGTCAATAATCGCTTGCGGGTCGATACCATTATTCTTCGATTTCGACATTTTCTCTTGACCGCCCACCACAACTTCTTGACCATCGCCGGTGTATTTTGCAGAAAGCACACGGCCTTTTTCGTCTTTTTCAAGTTCGATGTCAGCAGGGTTAAACCAGGTTTTCTTGCCTGAATCCGCTTCACGGTAGAAAGTATCTGCCAGCACCATGCCTTGGGTGAGCAAGTTGGTGAATGGTTCATTACCTTGTACCACGCCCTCATCACGCATCAATTTGTGGAAGAAACGCGCGTATAACAAGTGCAGAATCGCGTGTTCAACACCACCAATATATTGATTTACTGGAAGCCAGGTTTGAGCTGCTTCCGGTTTCACCATACCGCCAGTGAAGTCTGGAGATGCATAACGTGCGTAGTACCAAGAAGATTCTACAAAGGTATCCAAGGTATCTGTTTCACGACGTGCATCACCGCCACAGCATGGACATTTAGTCTCGAAAAATTCAGGCATTTTGTTGAGTGGGTTACCAGAACCATCTGGCACAACGTCAGTTGGTAGAATCACTGGAAGCTGTTCTTCAGGTACAGTGACCTGACCACATTTTTCACAGTTGATCATTGGGATTGGACAACCCCAGTAACGCTGACGAGAAACCCCCCAGTCACGTAAACGGAACTGAACTTTGGTATTGGCAAGTTTTTGTGGTTCTAATTTTGCAATAAATGCATCAAAAGCACCCTGGAAGTCTAAACCGTCAAATTCGCCTGAATTGACCAGTTTACCTTCTTTAGAACCGTACCATTCCTGCCATTGGGTTGAATCAAAGTCTGCATCGTCTGCACCTTTGGCATCAATCACTTGCTTAATGGTCAAACCGTATTTGTTGGCAAATTCGAAGTCACGTTCATCGTGTGAAGGCACTGCCATCACCGCACCTGAACCGTAAGACATCAATACATAATTTGCGATCCAGACCGGAACAGCTTCACCTGTTACAGGGTGTTTAACTGAAAGGCCAGTGGCCATACCTTTTTTCTCGGCAGTGGCAAGGTCAGCTTCAGCAACTGAACCCATACGGCATTCTTCAATGAATGCTTTTAATTCAGGGTTTGTTTCAGCAGCTTTAAGTGCCATAGGGTGTTCTGCTGCAACAGCAACATAAGTCACACCCATCAAGGTATCACCACGAGTGGTATATACAGTTAAATCATCGGCATAGATTTCTGGATTTGCTGAAGGGAAGGTAATTTCCATCCCTTGTGAGCGACCAATCCAGTTGCGTTGCATGGTCAAGACTTGTTGTGGCCAGCCATCTTTTAAGGTGTCTAAATCGTCTAATAATTCTTGTGCATAGTCGGTAATGCGGAAGTAGTACATTGGAATATCACGTTTTTCCACCAATGCACCTGAACGCCAGCCGCGACCATTTTCAACCTGTTCATTTGCTAAAACGGTTTGATCCACTGGATCCCAGTTTACGGTTGAAAGTTTACGGTAGATCAGGCCTTTTTTATAAAGCTGAACAAATAACCATTGTTCCCAGTGATAATACTCAGGGGTACAGGTCGCGAATTCACGATCCCAATCTACTGAAAGACCTAATTTTTTGAGCTGATTACGCATGTAATCGATATTTTCAAAGGTCCATTTTGCCGGTGCCACTTTATGTGCAATCGCAGCATTTTCAGCAGGAAGACCGAACGCATCCCAACCCATAGGTTGCAGCACAGTTTCACCTTTTAAACGGTGGAAACGGCTGATTACGTCACCAATGGTATAGTTACGCACATGACCCATATGCAGTTTGCCACTTGGGTAAGGGAACATCGAGAGGATATAACGACGTGGACCTTCTACAGTGTCGGCAACTTTAAAGGCTTTGCGAGTTTCCCAGTCTTGTTGGACCGTTGGTTCAATCGCACTGGCTTGATATTCAGGATCAATGTGAGTAGTCATAAACGTATATAAGAACAATGGTTAAAAAGTTTGTTGCACAGCATAGCGCAAATTGCTATGCAATGTCAGTTTCCAGATCAGGATTTTATCTTCCTGGTCATTAGAAATGGAACTTTGGAGAATCTCATTTAATGAGGTGATGCTTTTGAATTCGCGCGTTTCTCTTTCTTTTGCAAATAAGCTGATTCTATCGATGAGCGGATGTCTTGTTCTGTTGCGCTGCCAAACATATTGGCATATGGATCTTGTTTTAACGTTTGTTGGTTTTTTTGGAGCTGCTGTTTCACTTGAATTTCAATTGCAGCTCGTTCTGCTGCTGTTAATTCAATTTTAGCTGTTGTGGGAAATGAATAATGATTTTGTATTTGTTCTTTGGACTCTGGTACTTTTTTAGATTGTTCAGTTTTATTTTGATAGGTTGATATTGAGCCAAGTCTCTTGGCATTTTTCGGCGGAGGTGTGGTGGTGTAGTGCGTTGAACCATTTGCATCTACCCATTTATAAAAATTTTGAGCATGAATACATGCTGAGGCGAATAATATTATGCTCAATACTAGATAATTGAATAAAAAGGAAAAAATATTCATTTATTGAACATGGCGAGTGATGGCAAGCAGCTGCCACCACTTCTTTCTTATTTTATTCGGCGCGCTGAGCAGCTGAAACGGATGGCGATTTTTTCATAGGGGTACTCGGGGCTTCAGCCGCATTTGCCGCCGCTAGTCCTGCATTTACATGATTTTGCGCCTCTTTTTCCGCTGCTGCATTCTGTGCTTCTTTATCCGCATTTGCATGCGCCGCGTGACTAGCAGAACCTGCCGCGCCATAAGTATCCACTTTACCTTTCTTCTTTGCAGATTTTGGTGGTGGTGTGGTGGTGTAATGGGTAGACCCTTTGGCATCCACCCATTTGTAATATTCTTTAGCAAAACTTGTGGTTGAACTTAAACTTAAGATTAAGCCAGTCGCTATAAATCCAATTTTGATGCAAGATGATGCCATAATAATCAAGTCCTTATTGTCATAATCAGTTGGATAGAGTGGGGGGAATAGAACTCCTGATTGCCTGAGTATTTTATATGATCTTGATGGTTTTGCAGAAAAAAAAGATAAACTGTCCCAAAATGCAGACAAGTGAATGGTATTTATTGAGGACTACCATTAGAGGAAGAGATTTAATCAGCAAAAGTTTCTCTTTTATCGACGGTTGTCGCGTTCATTTAGTACAAAAATGTATCAGAAAATACAATTAGAACTTAGAAAATAGATTTAAATTAATAAAAACATGTTTCAATAAAATAAATATTCATTCCATTTTATTATATTTTTTATACTTATTTTTCATGAAATTTTTTTATTATTTATTTGAAATATATAAATATTTTAAATTTAAATGATTATTCTGCGAACAGTTTTAAACAAAACAACCCAATAAAAAGTGAATTATTCGAAAATAATGTATAAAAAGCTAATTTTTAAACTTGACTTTAATACTCGAAACCACAAAAATGCTGCTTTAGTTTTATATGCCTTAGATCGATCACCCTTCGAATAAGTGCCTTTTAGCAATGGACTTCTTCTCTAGCCGAGAAGCTGAACAAAGCCAACAAAATATGTTTATCCCAACATGTTTTAGACCTCATATTGCTCAAACAGCAACCAGGTCAGATTTTTTTCTTATTGCTATGAAAACTATGAAATTTGTGTGCTATAACAGAGCAGACAGTTAATGAATTAATCACCACAAATGCCCTCCATTTGTGCGTGAAAAAAGATTAGGGTGAATCACGTTGGAACTTTTATCTGGTGGTGAAATGCTTGTTCGCGCATTGGCGGACGAAGGCGTTGAGCATTTATTTGGATACCCAGGCGGCGCAGTACTACATATTTACGATGCGCTCTTTCAACAAGACAAAATCAATCATTACCTCGTACGTCATGAACAAGCTGCCGGTCATATGGCAGATGCTTATTCGCGTGTAACAGGTAAAACTGGTGTGGTACTTGTCACATCAGGTCCCGGTGCGACAAATACCGTAACTCCAATTGCAACGGCTTATATGGACTCAATCCCAATGGTGATTTTGTCTGGTCAGGTTGCAAGCCATCTCATTGGTGAGGATGCGTTCCAAGAAACCGATATGGTCGGTATTTCTCGTCCAATCGTAAAACACAGTTTCCAAGTGCGTCATGCCAGCGAAATTCCTGCGATTATTAAAAAGGCATTTTATATTGCATCTTCAGGCCGTCCAGGTCCTGTGGTTGTCGATATTCCTAAAGATGCGACCAACCCAGCAGAAAAATTTGCTTACGAATATCCTGAAAAAGTGAAGATGCGTTCGTATCAGCCACCACACCGTGGTCACTCAGGTCAAATTCGTAAAGCGATTGATGAATTGATTAGTGCAAAACGTCCAGTGATTTATTCTGGCGGTGGCGTGGTACAGGGTAATGCTTCAGCATTATTGACTGAACTGGCTCATTTATTGGGCTATCCAGTAACCAATACTTTGATGGGCTTGGGTGCATTCCCGGGTAATGACCCTCAATTTGTCGGTATGTTGGGTATGCATGGTACTTATGAAGCCAACATGACCATGCATAATGCAGACTTAATTCTCTGTATAGGTGCGCGTTTTGATGACCGCGTAACCAATAATCCGGCAAAATTCTGTCCAAATGCCAAAGTCATTCATATTGATATTGATCCGGCAACGATTTCTAAAACCATCATGGCGCACATTCCAATTGTGGGTGCGGTAGAACCTGTATTGCAAGAGATGTTGGTTCAATTGAAACAAATGAATGTTTCTAAGCCAAATCCTGAAGATATTGCAGCATGGTGGAAGCAAATTGATGAGTGGCGTGCAGCGCACGGCTTAAAAGTTGTGGCACCGACTGATGGCACAATGAAGCCACAGCAAGTCGTTGCAGCTTTAGATAAAATCACCAATAGCCAAGCGATCATTACTTCCGACGTTGGTCAACATCAAATGTTCGGTGCGTTGTATTATAAATACACACGTCCACGTCAATGGATCAACTCAGGTGGCTTGGGCACCATGGGTGTAGGCTTGCCATATGCAATGGCTGCGAAACTCGCGTTCCCAGATCAGCAAGTAGTGTGTATTACTGGTGAAGCGTCGATTCAGATGTGTATCCAAGAGCTTTCTACTTGTAAGCAATACGGCTTGAATGTAAAAATCTTGTGCTTGAACAACCGTGCCTTGGGTATGGTGAAACAGTGGCAGGATATGAACTACGAAGGTCGTCATTCAAGTTCTTATGTTGAATCATTGCCTGACTTTGCCAAGTTAATGGAAGCTTATGGTCATGTCGGCATTCAAATTGACCATGCCGATGAGCTTGAATCCAAGCTTGAAGAAGCCATGGCAATCAATGATAAATGCGTATTTATTAACGTCATGGTTGACCGTAGCGAGCATGTATATCCAATGCTGGTTGCAGGTCAGTCTATGCAAGATATGTGGTTAGGAAAAGGGGAGCGCACTCAATGAGACATATTATCTCTGTTCTCGTAGAAAACGAAGCTGGCGCGCTTTCTCGTTTGGTAGGTTTATTTTCTCAACGTAATTACAATATTGAGACTTTGAACGTTGCGCCAACCGAAGATCCAACCATGTCGCGTTTGACCCTGACCACTTATGGTGATGATCATAAAATTGAACAAATCACCAAACAGCTCAACAAACTGGTTGAAGTGGTTAAAGTGGTTGATTTGTCTGAAGGTGCGCATATCGAGCGCGAATTGATGCTGATTAAAGTGAAATCACTTGGATCGGCACGTGCTGAAATTAAACGCACTGCAGACATTTTCCGCGCGCAAATTGTGGATGTCACACCAACCACATACACGATCCAGATTGCTGGAACCACTGAAAAACTGGATGGTTTCATTGATGCGCTTGCAGAAAATACCATTCTTGAAGTGGTACGTTCTGGCGTATCAGGCATCGCACGTGGCGAAAAAGTTTTAACAATCTAATTTTTTAACATATTCTACTCATCGTACAGATGAGTATCCAAGTCAGTGAATACCGATAACATCATTGACTTGGATAAAAGGAAACATAAGCATTTAAGCGGAGACAGCAATGCAAATTTTTTATGATAAAGACTGTGACTTATCTATCATCCAAGGTAAAAAAGTAGCGATCATCGGTTACGGTTCACAAGGTCACGCACATGCGCTTAACCTTAAAGACTCTGGCGTTGACGTAACTGTAGGCTTACGTGCTAACTCTACTTCTTGGAAAAAAGCTGAGAATTCAGGTCTTAAAGTTGCTGAAGTTCCTGCTGCTGTAGCACAAGCTGACGTAGTAATGATCTTGACTCCGGACGAATTCCAATCTCAACTTTACCGTGACGTAATTGAGCCAAATATCAAGCAAGGTGCGACTTTAGCATTTGCTCACGGTTTCTCAATTCTTTACAACCAAGTTGTGCCACGTGCTGACTTAGACGTAATCATGGTTGCACCTAAAGCACCAGGTCACACAGTACGTTCTGAATACCAACGTGGTTCAGGTGTTCCTGACTTAATCGCCATTCACCAAGATGCTTCTGGTAATGCACGTAACGTAGCACTTTCTTATGCTTCAGGCGTAGGTGGCGGCCGTACAGGTATTATCGAGACTTCATTCCGTGAAGAAACTGAAACTGACCTTTTTGGTGAGCAAGCAGTTCTTTGTGGTGGTGCAGTTGAATTGGTTAAAATGGGCTTCGAAACTTTGGTTGAAGCGGGTTATGCTCCAGAAATGGCGTATTTCGAATGTCTACACGAACTTAAATTGATCGTTGACTTGATGTTTGAAGGCGGTATCGCTGACATGAACTATTCAGTATCTAACAATGCTGAATATGGCGAATACGTAACGGGTACTGAAGTAATCAACGAACAGTCTCGTGAAGCAATGCGTAATGCGCTTAAACGTATTCAATCTGGTGAATATGCAAAAATGTTCATCCAAGAAGGTGCGTTGAACTACCCATCTATGACTGCACGTCGTCGTCAAAATGCGGCTCACGGTATCGAAGTAACTGGTAACAAGTTACGTGCAATGATGCCTTGGATTCAAGCGAACAAGATTGTAGACAAAGAAAAGAACTAAGTTCTAATTTCTAAGTCAAAAAGCCCTTGTTTTATAACAGGGGCTTTTTTTATACAAAGTTGTGCTTTCCTTTCTTGCACATCGTTCAAAGCAGAGCTTTTCCTCCTTGCGCTTCATTCAAAGCACTGCTTTGAATTCGCTCATACCTTGGATCCAAGTAAACAAAATCGTAGATAAAGAGAAAAACTAATTTCTCGAATCAATTGATTTGATTTGAAAAACCCACTCTTTTTGATTGGGTTTTTTTATTGATTAAGATATTTTTAGTTTTTTGAAGAGGATTGGTCTCTTACCAATTCGCAACAAAACATCAGGTATAGAGATAGATTAGAGGTGATTTTAAGTGTGATAGAGTAGACATAATTTATTTTATTGTTGAGTGTGGCTGAACAATGAAAACTCAGATCCTACTATGTCTTACAACTTTATCGCTTTCCTACTTGAGTTATGCAGAAACAGTTCCTGCATCAGCTACTGAGAACCTGAAACCTTTCACAAATGTCCGTGTTTCTATGCAACGAATGCTACGTTCAAACGATGGACGCTATTTTCTTGATTTATATGCAGGGATCTGGAATCCGCACGGAAAGCTTCATGATTTGAGTGATCAAAAAACGATTGCCTTTAAGGGTTTGCAAAAAGGCGATCAGCTTAACCTTAAGTCGGTAAGTGTAAATGGTGAGCAGGCAACATCTGAACAATATCAATTAAATGGAAACTTAAATGCAAATACTGGAGATATGCCAGCAGTTTTCAGTGCAGCAAATAATAATGAAAATACTCCAATACAATTTGAACCTGCATTTTCAGCCGTAGAAAAGCCGCTACTTATATTTAAATTTTATGGTGTGGAAAATGCTCAACAATCTTATGGAAAGGCTTTAAAACAAGTGCAGGTATTGAATAAAACCACCAATCAAGTGGTGCAGAGTCTGACAGGTTTTACCGCTTATCCTAAGAGTATTGGCTATATGGATATTAATTTTGATGGCTATTACGACATCGTGTTGTCAGATACTTCAAATGATCGCAAAGTTGAAGATAAGCGTTTTATTTACTGGATGTATAATCCTAAAACCCATCAATTTCAGCGTTCACCGCAATTGGAAAATATTACTGGATTTCCAGCAATTCATGGAGAAAAACAGCAAATTGATTTTGGGGATGGTCAGGTCTATCAGGTAAAAAGTGGCTTATTGAATCGAGTTGAAGACAACTGATGAGGTATTATAAAAATGATTTTTTTAATAATAGGTTT